>CAZKJC010000263.1:0-3782 GCA_964552995.1 uncultured Ruminococcus sp. | reverse complement strand
AGGATTATCTGGGCGAGACTGTATCCGACGCGGTAATCACCGTTCCGGCGTATTTTACGGATTCTCAGCGCCAGGCAACCAAGGACGCGGGTCAGATCGCGGGTCTGAACGTGCACAGAATCATCAACGAGCCAACGGCGGCGGCGCTCGCTTACGGCGTTGACAAGGAAGAGGATCAGAACGTTGTAGTATACGACCTCGGCGGCGGTACGTTCGATGTTTCGGTCATCAATATCGGCGACGGCGTTCAGCAGGTTCTCGCGACCGCGGGCAACAACCACCTGGGCGGCGACGATTTCGACCAGAGGATCATCGATTTCCTGCGCGAGGAGTTCAAGAAGTCCGACGGTATCGATCTCGCAAACGACAAGTTCGCTATGCAGAGATTAAAGGACGAGGCGGAAAAGACCAAGATCGCTCTGTCCAACTCCACTAACGTTAATGTTAATATTCCCTACATCACCGCCGACGCGAGCGGTCCCAAGCACTTGAATGTTGCTCTTTCAAGAGCGAAGTTCAACGATCTCACCTCCGATCTGGTCGAAGCTACCATGGGTCCGCTGAAGCAGGCTATCTCCGACAGCGGTCTGTCCCACAGCGAGATACACAAGATACTGCTGGTAGGCGGTTCGACGAGGATACCCGCGGTTCAGGACGCTGTAAAGAACTTCATCGGGAAAGACCCGTTCAAGGGCATAAACCCCGACGAGTGCGTAGCGGTAGGCGCTTCTATCCAGGGCGGCGTAATGAATAAGGAAGTCAGCGGCATAGTGCTGCTCGATGTAGCTCCTCTGTCCCTTGGTATCGAGACCGCGGGCGGAGTATGCACGAGAATGATCGAGCGCAACACCACCATTCCCTGCAAGCACTCGCAGATATTCTCCACCTATTCCGACAATCAGCCCAGCGTTGATATAAACGTGCTCCAGGGCGAGCGTGAGTTCGCCAAGGACAACAAGTCCATCGGAACGTTCCGTCTTGACGGTATCGCTCCCGCGCCCAGAGGTATCCCGCAGATCGAGGTGACCTTTGATATTGACGCGAACGGTATCGTAAATGTAACCGCGAAGGACCTCGGCACCGGCAAGGAGCAGCACATCTCCATCACAGCCTCCACCAATATGAGCAAGGACGATATCGACAAGGCGGTAAAGGAAGCGGAAGCGTTCGCCGCGGAGGACAAGAAGCGCAAGGAAGAGGTAGATATACGCAACGAGGCGGACTCTATGGTATACCAGATGGAGAAGTCCATGAAGGACTTCGGCGACAAGGTTACCGACGAGGATAAGGCTAAGGTCGAGCCGAAGCTCGAGGCTCTTAAGGAAGCGCTCAAGGGCACGGATATCGAGGCTATAAAGAAAGCCAAGGAGGAGCTCCAGAACGCTTTCTACGAGGTAGCGGGCAAGATATACCAGGCTAACGGCGGCAATCCCGAGGATATGGCTGCGGCGGCACAGGCTGCTCAGGCGGCGCAGGAATCCAATGACGACAACGACGACGGCGCTGTTGACGTTGAATTTACAGAGAAATAATCGATCAAAGGTGATGCGCCGCATATAATAAGTGCGGCGCAATTGCCCGTTGATATGCAGCACAACTTTAAATGCGGGGTGTTGGTGTGTTATGAACGACAGACAAATGCAGGCGGCGCGGGAGTCATTTTCACTGTGGCTGGGCGATAAGGAGCGCCTCGGCGCGGCGTCTGCGGATATAGAATACGCGGGAGATTTCACGCTTGACGGGCTGCTTTATTATATATTCAAGTTCCGCAGGTCGGGGGAGAGCGAGTGGCTTATAGGGATATGCGGCGGCTACCGTCCGAGGTCTCTCATTAACTGCGGGCATATTTTCAGTCAGATGGACCCTTATGTGGAACGTACCGCGCGGGAATCCGGCATGATGATGGCGGTGTTTATACGCGATCTTATACGGGAGCGCAACAGCGAGGAGCTGGAGCGCCGCGAGCGGGTCAATCGGCTGTTCAGCGGAAATTGCGAGTACGTTGTCAGGACCACTCTTAACGTTGAGGCGATCGCGCGGCAGTTTGTAAAAACGGATAAGCGGTTTTATCTCACGGTGGGAACGGTAGATGTTCCGAGCGGAAAGGTGGTCGTGTCCGATCCGCTGTGTTACCTTGCCATGGGGATATGCTGCCCCGTGCTTAAGGAGAGGATTCCCGCGGGGAGCTATCCCGCCGAGGTGTCTTTGGTAAGGCATGACGATGTGGGGATCAGAATGTGTACCGCAAGGCTGAAAATAAAATCCTCGCCCGCGGTGTTCTATTCGCCCGCGGAATCGGAGGAGAACAACGCCGCCAGGCTGGAGGGCTGGGTGACGAGCGGATTTCCCGTTGAAACGGGAGTGATGTCGTTCTGTGACTCGCAGGGCGCGGCGGAGTTCAGGCGGTTTGCGGACAAGTGGCATTCCGAGAACGATAACAAGAATATCTATGATGATTATTTCGCGGGATTTTTCGCGCAGAGCGCCGCAAAATTACCCGACCATCAGCAGGAGAGCGGCGATTTTACCGAGTGGAAAAATCCCGATGGCGGAAAGCGCATGGTGATGATATCCTCGGGCTTCGGCGACGGATTTTATCAGTGCTATTGGGGGTATGACGAATTCGGGGATATCTGCGAGCTCGTTGTGCCGATGGTAGACCCCGATCTGTTTGGGTAGTGTTGTACATTTAAATCCTTACGGGAGGATAAGAAATATGGAAAAAAGAGACTATTATGAGGTGCTGGGACTGCAAAAGGGCGCTTCCGACGAGGAGATAAAAAAGGCTTACCGAAAGCTCGCCAAGCAGTATCACCCCGACCTTAACCCCGACGATCCCGAGGCGGAGGCTAAGTTCAAGGAGATAAACGAGGCGAATCAAGTGCTGTCCGACCCCGACAAGCGCAAAAAGTACGACCAGTTCGGTCACGCGGGCGTGGATTCGAGCTACGGCGGCGGAGCGGGCGGCTTCGGGGGCTTCGGCGGGTTCAGCGGCGGCTTTGACGGCGTTGATCTCAGCGATATTTTCGGGGATATTTTCGGCGGCTTCGGCGGCGGAGGGCGCTCAAGCTCCAACGCGAACGCTCCGCGGCGCGGGTCGGATATCGCGGTACATCTCGATATCGGATTTATGGAGGCGTGCAAGGGCGTATCCCACGATATCAATGTGACCCGTGTGGAGAACTGCGAGGAGTGCGGCGGCAGCGGCGCTAAAAAGGGAACAACCGCCAAAACCTGCCCCGACTGCAACGGCTCCGGCAGAATAAACGTTCAGCAGCGCACCATGTTCGGCTCTATGATGAGCCAGCGCGCCTGCACCAAGTGCGGCGGGCGCGGAAAGATCGTGGAGACTCCCTGCCCGAAGTGCGGCGGAAAGGGCAATGTAAACGCGAAAAAGACCATCACCGTGAACGTTCCCGCGGGTATCGACAACGATATGACGCTCAACGTGCGCGGACAGGGCAACGTAGGCGCAAACGGCGGCTCGCGCGGCGATCTTAAGGTGAGGATATCGGTTCGTCCCGACAAGATATTCGAGCGCGACGGCGACGACATCTGGATAGATTTCCCGATAACCTATTCCCAGGCGGCTCTGGGCGCGGAAATAGAGGTACCCACCATCGACGGCAAGGTGAGCTACAATGTTCCCGCGGGCACTCAGCCAGGGACGGTGTTCCGGCTGCGCGGAAAGGGCGTTCAGAAGCTCCAGCGCTCCGAGGGCGACAGGGGAGATCAGAAGGTGCGCATAAACGTGGAGGTGCCTAAGAATCTCTCCAAAAAGC
>CAZKJC010000262.1:0-3807 GCA_964552995.1 uncultured Ruminococcus sp. | reverse complement strand
CCGTGCCGCATTTTGCCATTAAGGCAAAATGCGCACTTTTTGAAATTCTGATGCGCGGGCTCTATGTTGCTATACTTTTTCTACAATCTTCATAATGCCATTGTATATCGTGACGGGGATAAACTGGAACGTGAACGTATCCGCCGCAAGAAGCAGCATTACTATCACCGTAACGCGTGAGAAGAATATGCCCCAGCGCTTTCCCGTGCTCAGCTCCGTCCACATTTTGGGTACCTTGTAGCGGCGTATCTTGCGCAGCTTGAATGCCGCCATTATTATTCCCACCAGCATAAGCATTATCACCAGGAACTGATACACCAGAAACGCTATGACCGCGGGAGTCATTTCAGCCTCCCTGCCGCTGTCCATCGCCATAAGGTAATCTCCCACCGACTCGATACTCATAAAGAACAGCAGCAGTCCCGATACGCTGTTGAGCATCGCGTGCATTATCGTGGTGGTAATAAGGCTCTTTGTGGAGATGGCGATATATCCCAGGCATATTCCCATGACCGTGGCGTAGAAAAACTGCTGAAAATTCGCGTGGGTCAGACCGAACAGGAACGCCGAAACGAATATCGCGAAGCCGTTGCCGTAAGGGCGCAGGCTCTCCATAACTATTCCTCTGAACCAGAATTCCTCGCAGATCGGCGCGATAATCACCATATTCACCAGCGAGATTATCCCGCAGGGAACGTTATCTATCGGCAGACTGTTAAGGGGATTGCTCGCCTCGACAAAATCCGACTTCGACAGAAAATAGGACACGACGATCGTCAACAGATTTACAAATATCGCCATACCGTAGCAGGCGGGGAATACTCCGATAGCGTTGCTTAAATACACCGGCTTCTGATACAGCCGCGCGCGGGTCTCCTTTGAGGGCTCCTTAAGTATAAATATCGCCAGTGTTATCGGGATAACGTCCAGGAACACAAACGACATCAGCGTTTGCAGCGCGTAGCCCGTCACTACGTCCATCTGCTCAAGCAGCGGGTACACAAGGCTCAGCAGTATGCTGCATATACCTCTTATCACAAAAACGCATATCATCATAAGCCCTATCCGCAGGCACACATTCTTGAACCCGCCGATCTTAGAGGGCTGTGGCAGCTCGTTTAACGTTGATTCACTGTTTATCTCTTCCATATATCCTCCTGATTTAAAATTTTTTTGCGACCCGCCCACGAAAGCTCACTCCGCTTCGCTCCGTTACGTTTCCGCAGGCTCTCGCAAAAAAATTCCTGCGTGGGCGAAACGTTGACAATTTTTAAATATTACTTTGGCTGTGTAAGTTCAGCAGCGCGGTGGCAAGCGGTTATTTCGGCGACTATCTCCTCCATGGTTCTTCCGCCGCAGTCCACCCGTATATCTCCGTACTCCTCATACAGGGCGCGGCGGCGGGCGAATACCTCCTCGATCGTTTCACCGGGGCGCATGGCTATGCCGCGGCTCGTTATATTATACAGCCGCTTCTCAATTTCCTTTTCGGGCAGCTCCAGATAATACACCAGACCGTACCGCTTTAAATGCAGCATAGCCGTGCGGCTGTAAACCGCGCTTCCGCCCGTGGCGACTATCGCGTTGCTCTCCTCGGTCACGGAAAGTATCGCGCGTTCCTCCGCTATGCAGAACGCGTCAAGACCGTCCGCGTCTATTATTTCCTGGAGAAGCCTGCCCTCCTGCTTCTGTATTATCAGATCGGTATCGATAAACTCAAACCCGAGCGATTTCGCGAGAAGCACCCCTATGGTAGACTTCCCGCACGCGGGCATTCCTATAAGCACAATATTCCTCATAACACCGCTCCGTTCAAATTATCCAGCTTCATGGTAGCGGCGGCGTTCAGAGCCGTTCCCGCCCTTACTCCCGCCAGGTACTCATAATACGCCTGGCAGCCTATCATCGCGGCGTTGTCACCGCAGAGGGAAAGCGGAGGGATATACAGGGTCATTCCCTTTTTCGCCGCGCGCTCCTCAAGCATGGAGCGCAGTCCGCTGTTCGCCGCAACTCCTCCCGCGAGCGCGATCTTATTATAGCCGTACTCCTCGGCGGCGGCGATAAGTTTTGACGTGAGAATATCGCTCACGGTATACTGAAAGCTCGCGGCAAGGCTGTCACGATCTATATCCCCGCCCTTTTGCCGCGTATTATGGACAAGATTTATCACCGCCGTTTTCAATCCCGAAAAGCTGAAATCGTAGGGGTTGGCGGTCTTGGGGTGGGGCAGGGCGTATTTATTCGGGTCGCCATTTTTCGCGGCAGCATCGATGTGCACGCCGCCCGGGTAGGGAAATCCCATTACCCGCGCCGCTTTATCAAAGGCTTCTCCCGCCGCGTCGTCCACGGTCCTTCCGACCGTTTCAAACTCGGTATAGCTGTTTACCCTTACTATATGGCTGTGTCCGCCCGACGCCACAAGGCAGATATAGGGCGGGGCAAGCTCGGGGTGCGCGAGGTAATTCGCCGCGATATGCCCGCGTATATGATGCACCGGTATAAGCGGCTTATCCAGTGAAAACGCCAGACCCTTCGCGAAATTTACCCCCACAAGCAGCGCTCCGATAAGTCCCGGGGCAAAGGTCACCGCTATCGCGTCGGTCTCCTCCGCCGTCATTCCCGCCTTTTCAAGAGCCTCGCCGACTACTCCCACAATGCTTTCGCAATGGCGGCGTGAGGCTATCTCGGGAACTACGCCGCCGTACAGCTTATGCTCCTCTATCTGGGTGGCTACCACGGAGGAGATGATCTCTCTCCCGTCGCGTATGACCGCCGCCGCGGTCTCGTCGCAGGAGGATTCTATCGCTAAAATATCCATTATTTGACCTCGGGCTTTCTGGATGTCAGGAACTCTATCGCCCTTTCTATCGAGTTGCGGACATGCTCCATATCCTCGCGGTGGAGCTTGCCCGCGTTGCGGTAGTCAAAGCTGTCGCAGAACTCGCCCACGTCGGAATTGAGCTGCTTGATATAATTCTCCATCAGCCTGTCCGTTGCTTCTATAAACGGCTTCTGCTCGTTTTTGGGGAGCTTTGTCGGAACGTGGGACATCAGAAGGTTATAATGCGGTATGCATATGTACTGCTGCGAGGAATACAGGCTGCGGAAGCCGGGGTTCTCGCGGAACATTGTGAACACGGTATCCAGCATATGCTCAACGCCCCAATCCACCTTGCTGCACACGAAGCAGGTCTCCTCGACCTCGCTGCTTTTCTTGGCTTTCGCGCCCTTGGTGAAGAAAATGCTCTTTTTCTCGAATATCTCCCCGCGCAGCGTCGCAAGGCGGGTGTTGAGCATAAGCCCAAGCGACAGGCGGTTATTCTGCTTTAACAGGCAATTGAAATGAGTGTGGCAGAAGCCGAGCGCGTTGGTCTCCTCGCGCACGTCGGGCTCCATCATCGCCGCGCCCATGATATACTCGCAGATGTGCTGCTCCACCGTGTTGCGCATTGCGCAGATAGGGCAGCCCTCCCGCGGCTCAAACACTTCGTTTACCGGTATCGTCAATATGCTTTCTCTCATAACATTTTTATCCTTTCGCCGCGGCGGATCTTGGGAAAAAAGAAAATTTTCTGAAAAAACGCCACACGGTCTTGATTTTATATCTATATTGTATTATAATTAAGATAAATAATCAAGGGGTTTGGCGAAAAAAGATAAAAAAATTAAATTTTTGCGTGCTGTTTGTGATGTCGGATTTGATATGTTTATCCGCTCGATTGATTTGCGAAAGCGGAGCTTTCACGCGCTCCTACTGGGGCTGACACCTACGGGGAGGGGGGAAGAAAGAAAATCCGGCAAAAGCGG
>CAZKJC010000261.1:0-3841 GCA_964552995.1 uncultured Ruminococcus sp. | reverse complement strand
CCGGTCATCGTTTGCCATTCGGCAAACTCGACCTTTTTGAAATTCTGATGCGGTGAAGATTTGTGGCTCTGCTCTGAATGCCCCTTAATGCGTGGACGTTATGTGGCAATTATGCTTTATCCGCTCTTTACGGATCTGTGACCTTACCAATAAACACTATCTGATCTTCCGCTCTGTCATATATAAGAAACGCGAAAGGACGGTCAAGAAATACCTCTTTGCGCTCCCTTGGCTCCGGCAGAGCCGCACAGGGCACAGCAGAAATAACGCTTGTAGCGGCTGCCTTTGTGCCGTGTTCGTCAAGCTCCAGCTTGGTTTTCTGAATGACCGACGAAACGAAAAGCGGCTGCTCGGATATTCCCGAAAAATCAGCGGTGTTCCTGTCGAATATATCCCGTAACCCCATCTCCCGCAGCAGCTCCGTAAGCGGAATGTCCGTATCGAAATCCAGCCGCGGCATTTTCACCGTTAAATCATAATCATGGCTTCTGCTCGCCAGAAGCGATGGGATATCCAGCTCCTCAAGGGTGAAATCCCCCTTTGCTTTGGGAAGAATACCGATAAATTCCATACCATTGCAATATGTCGAGCTGAATGCCGTCGCGTTTTCGTTTTCAAAAAAGCTGCCGCCGAAATCTGACATCAAGGGAATTTCCTTAGTGCTGCCATCGGACAAGGTAAAGGTGCTCTTATCTTCCTCATAGAAGCTCCACCTGCCTGTCCAATTGGACTCAAAATACACCGTATTCACCAGCATAGCGGCAGTGTCATCGCCGTAATCGCTCAGCACCGCGGGGATAAGCTCGTGGGTCTTATCCTTTACCCAGCCGTTGATGGCGTTCAGCGTTTTCTCCTTGTCGCCGAAATCAAGATTGCGTATCTCCGCTCCGAATTTTCCCGAAACGCTCTCTATGTATTCGGGCTTTAAGGGAAGAGAGCTGTCCGCCCACAGAGAATTGGCTATCTCAAAGCAATTATTAAGATATTCGTCATCATGAATGTGCTTCTTGAAATTGTAGTCATCTCTTACCTTTTCCATATACCCCTGCGCGAGATCGCCGTAGCTGTCCGTGCCCAGATAGCCGTCCAGCTCCGCTTTCGAGCCGCCGCCCGCTCCCGCTTCCAGAATCCCCAGAGCCATATTGAGCGACAGCGGGCTGAACATACTGTTTTCACGCTCCGCACTTATTTTATCAAAAAGCCGTATCGAGGTCTCCATGTTGTTGTCGGATATTTCCATTTCAACCTCCCGCGTCTCGCTGCCTATAATCAACTTGGGGTCGGGAACAAGCTCTGCCGCGCTGTCGGAGGACGGCGGAGCGTCAAGCCCGCGTTCTGAAGAGCAGGCAGTCAGCAGCAAAATCAACGCCATAAGTGCCGCTATTCTTTTTTTCATTTTATCCCTTTCCCTGCACATATGCCTTTATCGCGGCGAAGCTCTCCGCGCTCAGGCAGTGCTCGATACGGCAGGCGTCCTCCGCGGCGATATCCTCGGGAACTCCTAGCGAGGTAAGCCAGCTTGTGAACAGCAAATGCCGCTCGTAGACCCGCTCCGCGATCTCCCTGCCCTTTTCCGTAAGGGTTATGTAGCCGTTTTTGTCGACGGTTACGCAGCCCTCCTCGCGGAGATTTTTCATCGCCACGCTTACCGACGGCTTTGAAAACTCCATTTCCGCGGCAATATCCACCGAGCGCACCTCGCCGCTGCGATTGTGCAGTATCAAAATAGTTTCAAGATAGTTTTCCTTGGATTCAAATATTCTGTCTTTCATTATGTTTTCCTTTCGGTATATACCAGGTATACTTTTAATTTATGTTGATCCGGTCTGCGATGACGTTATATTGAATTACCTCTTACTTTTAAAGGGTCGGAAACCTCGGGGCATTCCGCGATAGTGAAAGGATCAATATCTATACAGCCCTCCGCGTCCATATTGCCCGTTATATCCCATGCGACCGTATCATTCATGACCGTCAGCTTTTCTCTGAAAAAGACTTCGTCTCCTATTTTCTCAAACAATCCGCCCTTTTTTATCAGCGGCTTCGCGTCATATAATCTCACTGTCCCGTCCGTCATATAGGCATAAACTGTAAAATTTTCACCCGCGACAGACTGGATCACCTGCGGAAATACTTCATTCATAACATCTCTCCGTTCATGATAAAGGTTTAATATGATCAAGAGGCTGATTGTTCTTCGACAGCTCCCAGTTATGCATCAGCTCTTCTCTATGGAGCTCACACCATGCCAAAACAAATTTTAACTGCCTGACAGGTAAGCCGCCCTTTATGACCGTACCTTTCTGAATATTTACCAGCGCTTTGTTTCCCGCATATTCAACATGAAAATGCGGCGGATTATGATCATCATAATACATAGTTATCTTTATTCCGTAAAAGGAGCTTATTTCCGGCATATAAAACCCTCACTTAAAATTAACCTGTAAATATTTTACCACATTATTTTTCATTAGTCAAGTCCGACGGGGCTATATCTCTTCCTCACCCATGCTGAGTATGCGGGCGATAACGCTGCCCTCGTATACTATCGGATATTCTCTCAGGGAGAAGATCAGACCGTCGGCGGGAGCAATTATTTCCTGCTCCACCGTGCCGCTGATCGGAGTTACTATCTCGCCGATGACCGTGCCTTTCTGCACCCACATATTGTGCTCCGCCGACGGAATAAATATGCCGCTTTGCTTCGCGTGGATAACCTTGACCGACCCGTCCGTGGACACCATGGGGTGAGATACCGTATCCACCGTTTCCGTCCACATTCCCATGGTCGACATCAGGTTGAATATCCCCGTCAGGAGCTGCGAGCAGTAGCTTTTTGTTATCCTCTGACCTACTCCCATCTCTACCACCAGCGTGGGAACTCCGTTTTTGTTAAGCGTGTCCGCGAGGGAGCCCTCTCCCACCGCGTTTGAATTATGCACCCACACAAAATCCGTGTTCAGCAGCTTCGCGTACTTCAACAACGCGTCGCTGTTTGCTATACTTATCCTTACCTGCGGCACTTCCCGTATAAAAATATTGCTCGCGTGGATATCTACGCATATATCCGCGCCCGCGATATCCGCAACCAGCTTTGCCGCCACATTTTCCGCTATCGCTCCCGTGTCGGACCCCGGGAACACCTTATTCATATCCAGCCCCGACATCGGCACGGCTCTTTTCACCGATTCCATACCCAGCGGGTTTATCGAGGGATAAATATCCACTATCCCCCTTAATCCGGAGGGGTTCGCGTTTATACGTTTTACCAGCTCATAGCAGACATACTGACCCTCCAGCTCGTCGCCGTGGATACCCGTTACGATCGCTATCCGCTTTCCGCTGTCCTCCACCGCCCCTTTCAGGCGGTTCTTCTTGATCGTAAGCTCCTCATCGGCAGGCAGCTTTATCGAAACAATATTCTCGATCATCTTAACTCCTTATCTAAAAAATTTTTCCCGCACCGTGCGAGCTACGCTCGCACTACCGCGCTGTAAAAGCTCCGTTCCGCTTCGCTGCACTCCGCTTTCACAGCTTGTTGCGGGAAAAATTCCTGCGTGGACGTTATATTGCTCTTTGCGAGCGTTGCTTTGCTGTGTGAGCGTTCACTTGACGGCGGCTTTCAGCGCCTATGTTTGCTTGATTTTTGCGTGGTTCTGAGCTAATTATCCCCTATTTTGCGCCCATCAAATTTAATAACCTTTGTCAGCCTAACCGCTTGATGTACCTTAGTGGCTGAAGCGCGTGAACATTGCCCAAAATGCCCACAATATAGTTGACCGACTTTATGCTAAAGAAAAGCGGGGAAAGGGGGGAGGGGGAGAGGGAAGCTGGGGTCTGG
>CAZKJC010000260.1:0-3870 GCA_964552995.1 uncultured Ruminococcus sp. | reverse complement strand
TTTTTGAAATTACGATGCGTGGTCGCAATGCAGCTGTGATTATCCCCGCATATTATCTTTCCTTCATTACGCTCATATAGGCGGGTCTGATGATCTTGCCGGCGGAGGTCAGCTCCTCAAGGCGGTGAGCGCTCCAGCCCACTATTCTCGCTATCGCGAATATCGCGGTGTAAAGCTCCGCGGGGATACCGAGCATATCATACACAAAACCGCTGTAAAAGTCCACGTTGGGGCTTACGCCCTTCATTATCTTGCGCTGCTCGGCTATCAGCTTGGGCGCGGCCTCCTCTATGTATTCATACAGCGCCATATCCTCATCGCGACCCTTTGCCGCTGCCAGCTTCTCAACAAAGGCTCTGAATACGCGCTCGCGCGGGTCGGAAAGCGAATACACGGCATGTCCCATACCGTAGATAAGTCCCTTTTTATCAAAGACCTCACCCTTGAGCATTCTCGACAGATAAGAATATATCTCGTCCTTATCATGGATATCCCTGACGTTCTCACGGATATTCTGTATCATTTCCATGACCTTTATATTCGCGCCGCCGTGCTTCGGACCTTTCAGCGAGGACATCGCCGCCGCCATGGTGGAATAAGTATCCGAGCCGGAGGACGTAACTACGCGCGTTGTAAAGGTGGAATTGTTTCCGCCGCCGTGCTCCATATGCAGCATAAGCGCAACGTCCAGAACACGCGCCTCAAGCTGAGTGTACTCCTTATTGGGGCGGAGCATCATCAGCAGGTTCTCCGCGGTGGACAGCGCGGGGTCGGGGCGGTGAATATACATACTATCGTCGTTTTCGTAGTGATTATACGCGTGATAGGCGTAGGCGGCGAGCATGGGGAACCGCGCTATCAGCATAATACACTGGCGCAGGCTGTTTGCGAGCCCTCCCGCAAGCAGATCGTCGTCATAAGAAGCGAGGGTGAGAATGCTCCTCGTCATGGAATTCATTATATCACTGCTGGGGGCTTTCATTATAACATCGCGCGTGAAATTTGTCGGCAGGCAGCGGCACTCGCCGAGTATCTCGCCGAAACGCGCGGATTCCTCATCGGAGGGCATTTCTCCGAACAACAGCAGATACGCCACCTTCTCAAACCCGAACGTGCCGCTTTTCTCTGTCATTGCAACAAGCTCGCGCACATCATAGCCGCGATACCAAAGCTCTCCGTCGCAGGGTGTTTTTACCCCGTCAACATCTTTAAAAGAAACTATCTTTGAAATAGTCGTAAGTCCCGTTAATACGCCCTTTCCGTTGATATCCCGCAGTCCGCGGTTTACCCCGTACTTTGAAAAAAGCTCGTCGGGAATACTGTCATTTTTCAGGCATAACGCCTCTTTTTCAATCGTGTACCCTTTTACGTTAATCATCATCTTCTCCTTATTTGAATTTGAAATTTTACGCGCGATTTGAATGGGAATTTCAAAATTTCCGCCAGCCATACTCCGCTGCGTTTCGCTCCGCTCAACTCCGCTGCGCATGTCTGGCGGAAACCGTGCAGTATTTGCCGTTCGGCAAATACGCACTTTTTGAAATTCAGATGCGCGTGCTCTATGTCGCTTTTTGCGGGCGTTGCCTTTGTGAGTGAGTATAGCGCCGCTGTTGGCTTTTTGCTGCTAAACTTTGCATAATTCTTGATGGACTATGTATGCACTTTTATTAGCTGATACTTTAATTATAACACATCTGTCCAAAAACGTCAAGTGCATTTGAAAAAAGTTTGCTCATAAAATGTCTTTTCTTGAAATTTTCAGTTTTATTTCATATCTTTTGGAAAGTTAATTCGCGCCGTTGCGCGAAATCACGCAGAATTAAAAAATCTCAAAATAGCGAAAACTTTGCAGTTTTTTACAGTTTGGTATGCTGTATTATGATGTCAGCGGGAAAGGAGGTACAGAAAATCGGGCACACAAGGACGGTGATAGAAAACAGCAACGTTCCGCCCACGCAGGAAAATTTTCCGCGAGAGTCCGTGAAAACGGAGCGCCAGCGGAGTTTTTACGGACGGGTCGCGGAAAATTTTTTTAAAATAAGGAGGGTAAATGGGACTTAGGGAAATTTTGTTTACAAAAAAGAGAGACCGGAGCCCGCTGTTATCGGCGTTTTACTCGGGTGAGCTGGCGCGGTGGGAGGAAATATACCGCGGCGGCGGAGAGTGGCGCTACACAAGGCGCGGCGGGCTCAACGGAGGAATGCGGAGGGTCGCGGCGCTGAACGCAGCAAAGGCGGTATGCGCGGAGCTTTCTCGGCTGTGCTTCACAGAGGGAACGCACCTTGTATCAAAGGACAGGGAAACGGAGGAATATGTGGAGCGGGTGCTCGGGGAGAACGGGTTCGCGGACAGGTTTCCGGATTTTCTGGAAAAGGTGTTCGCGCTCGGCGGCGGAGCGGTCAAGGTCTACTGGGACGGCGGCGTAAAGGTCGATCTTATAACGGCGGACTGCTTTGTTCCCACGCGCTGGGACGGCAGAGGGATAAGCGGCGCGGCTTTCGGCTCGCGGCTCTCGCAAAACGGTAAAAGCTATATTCTCGCGGAAACGCAGGAGCTTACCCCCGAGGGCTGCGTTATCGAAAACAGGCTGTTCACGGAGGACGGCGCAAGGGCGGAGCTGAAAGACGTGCTCCCCGAGCTGATGGAAAGGAGCGTGATAAAGGGTCTGAGCAAGCCGCTGTTTGTGTATCTCGGCACGGGCAGCGGGAAAGTTCCGAGGTGCCCGCCGCTGGGAGCTTCGGTGTTCGCGGGAGCGGAGGACACGCTGAAAAGCATTGACACGGTGTTCGACAGTCTTAACAGGGAGTTTGTGCTGGGGCGCAAGCGGATAATCGTCCCATATTACGCGATAAGGGGCGAGTATGACGAAAACGGCGACCTGAAGCGGTATTTCGATGTGAACGACGAGGTGTTCCAGGCGCTGTCCACAACGGATACGGAGGAGCTGAAAATTACGGACAACACCGCCTCTCTGCGGGTCACGGAGCACACGGAGGCTCTGGGAGCGCTGCTGGATATGCTGTGTATGCAGGTGGGACTTTCCGAGGGCGCGCTGTCATACAAAAACGGGACGATAAAGACCGCGACAGAGGTCGTGAGCCGCGACAGCCGTACATACCGCACGCGCGGATTTTATCGGAAGCGTATCGCGGAATGCCTTGCGCAGACGGCGGAGAATATCGTCATTCTCGGGAAGATGTCGGGGCAGCTCGGCGCGGGCGCTTCGGAGAAGGTCAGCCTTGTATTCGCGGACGGGGTCTGCGAGGACGAGGGAACGCGCATTGAAAGGGCTATAAGCCTGTACGGCGCGGGTATTATTTCAAGGGTGAGAGCGATCTCGCAGATATACGGCGTTTCCCTTGAGGAAGCGAGAAGTATGGAAAGGAGTGATTTTGATGGACAAGGAAATTGAGGAGCTTACCGAAGTGTCCAAGGCGGCGGCGGAGGGCGAAAACGAGGCGGAGTGCACGGAGAGCGCTCCCGACGACACCGCGGAGCAGATAGCGGAGCTTACCGCGCGGCTGGCGGAGGTCACGATAAGGCTTGAGCTGCTTCTGGCGGGCGCCGACAAGGAGCGTCTGGAGGAGGGCGCAAGGCTCGCGGCGGGACTGTGCGGCACGGGTATGCCTCCCGCGGAAGCGGCGGCGGAGATCGTGGCGGAATATTCGCACCTCAAGGCGGTACGGCGGGAGATACCGCAGTTGTCCGCGCAGGGCGGCGGCATGGACGACGGCTTCGCGGCTATAAGAAGTATTTTCGCAAGGAAGTAACAGGCTCAGAACCGCGCAATGTCGGCGCATGATTTTTCCGCAAGCCGCTTTGAAAGCAACACGGAGCGAAGCGGAGAGTTGCTTTCAAAGCGGGCTAGCC
>CAZKJC010000259.1:0-3893 GCA_964552995.1 uncultured Ruminococcus sp. | reverse complement strand
CCCGTGAAAGCGGAGCGAATGCGGAGCTTTTGCGGGCTCTCGCAAAAAATTTTCCTGCGTGGGCTTTACGCTGCACTTGGCGGGCGTTGCTTGGCTGCGTGAGCTTGCGTTGCTCTTTGCGTGCGTTGCTTAGCTGCGTGAGCATTATGTTGATCTCTACGAGCATTGCTTTTCTGCGTGAGCGTTATGTTGTTCTATATATGCGCCGCCTTACTGCTTTATACCGCACTTTTCCTGCTCAAACCGCTTAAGGTCGGTGCGCATTACCTCTATATCCCTTGAGCCTTCCTGCTGATAAACCAGCCTGCCTATTCTCTCCATACTGTCCAGAGCCTTAAAAGCAAGCTCCCTGAGCGCCTTGTCGGACTCCCCCGTCATTTTTATCTGCCCGAAAGCGGCGGCGATTATCACCTGATCCGCCATAAGTATATCTCCGTTGTTCTCTCCTATATACTCATCGGTATGTGCGGGGTCGGGCGGGATATAATCCATCTCCCAGCCCTCCTCGATTATCCTCCGCGGGAAATCCGCGAAATCAAAGGTCGGATCGTACTGCTCCGCCAGCATCCAGAGCGTATCGCTGCCCTCGTCGCTGCCGAACGGAGTATCCTCGTCTCCGCAGTCGTAATACAACGCGTCCGAAAAATACTCCCTGAATATCGGGTGACTTGTCAGCGGGTGCGGACCGAATTCCTCGGTATCCTTGTAGATCAGCGCGCAGGGGTCAAAATCCTTAAGCTCCAGATAACCGCTCCGCGTTTTGGATTCTACCTGCTTCGCAGCCTCCCTTTCGGCAGCCTGAGCGTCGTCAAACTCCGCGAGCTGCCAGTGCCCGTTCGTTCCGACCTTGCCCCAGTTGGTAAGCACATACTTTCCGAGAGTTTCCACCCTCCAGAATTTTTCCGAGCTCATGTCTCTGAAATGAAATACCTTTTGCATTATGCCCTCATCTCCTCTATCCCACAGCGCTCCCTCAGAAGCATACTGTTGTTATCCTCTTCTTATATCCGATTCATTTCCGCCCGAACCGCCAAATCTCCAGCCTAACGAACCCGAAAACCGGCAGCGCCAGCCCGACGAGCTGCACCGCTCCGATAATTCTCACCGCCATATCGGGCATACCAAGCCCCGCGATACTGTTCACCGCCGTCGCAACGGTGAGCAGACCGGTTATTATCAGCCCCGCCGCCCATATTCTCGTCCACAGCTTTTTATTCATATACCCTCCTAAAACACGAATGCCATCAGCAGCATATATACCACCGTTCCCGCCGCGATAGAGAGCAGCATATTCCTCTTCCACAAATGCAGCCCGACCACCGCCGCCAGCGCGATAAGCTCGGGCAAACCGTGCGAGCCCGAAAGCACGTCAATGTCCTTGAAGCAGTATATCACCAGCATTCCGAGAGCCGCCCCGGGCAGCGCCTTTCCCAGATACTGAACGTATTTCGGGGTAGCCTTTCCCGACGGGAATACCAGAAACGGAGTAAACCGCGTTATCAGCGTTCCCAGAACCACCATACCAATGGTGATCGCCATCTGAAGCTCCGTCATTCTCCCGCCCCCTTTTCAATGGGCTTTTTCAGCAGCGTGAGAATAAGCAGTATCACCGCCATTGAGGGTATTATAAAGCTCTCGCTGCCGAAAATAAGCAGGCATACGAGCGAGCCGCCCAGACCTATCAGCGAGCTGTAATGCTGCTTCTCCTTAAGCCAGTTATCCAGAAAAATAACCACCAGCAGCGCCGTCATAACGAACTCCAGGCCCTCAAGCTCAAAGGGTATCAGCGAGCCGACAAGCGATCCTATGACCGCTCCCGACACCCAGTATATCTGATTCAGCAGTGTCACAAAAAACCAGAACCACCCGCGGTCTATCCCCTCGGGGACTTCCGTGGCGCAGTTTATCGAAAAGCTCTCGTCGCACATTCCGAAAATGAGATACCACCGCTTTTTCCTGTCCGCTTGGCGGTATTTCTCCAGCATGGATATCCCGTAAAACAAATGCCGCGCGTTCACCATTATTGTGAGCAGCAGCGCGTTCAGCGGGTCGAATATCCCCGTCAGTAGGTTTACCGCCACAAACTCCATCGACCCCGCGAACACCAGCAGCGCCATTACTATAGGGTAAAACGCCGCCAGCCCCTCCGTCCGCGCTAAAATGCCGTATGCCGTTCCCAGAAACAGAAACCCCGCCATTATCGGCAGCGTATAGGGAAACGCGGCTTTGAGCGCCTTTATTTTTATGTTATCTCTCATATTTTATCTGTTCCAATATTTTCTGTCTAAGCTGCGGAAGCTGATCGCCTGGGAAATATGCGCTTTCTGAATGACCTCGCTGCCCGCCAGATCGGCGCAGGTGCGCGATACCTTAAGTATCCTGTCGTAGGCTCTCGCCGACAGCCCCAGCTTCTCAAACGCCGCTTTCAGCATCTGCTCCGCGTCCGGCGCGAGACGGCACACCTCCGCTATGATATCCGCGGTAATACCGCTGTTGCTCTTTATTTTCGTGCCCGCGAAGCGCTTCGCCTGGATATCCCTTGCCCTCTGCACACGCTCCGCTATCTGCGCGGAGCTCTCCTGCGGCACGCGGCTGCTCAGGTCGCCGTACTCCACGGGCTTTACCTCTATCTGTATATCTATCCTGTCAAGAACAGGCTGGGAAATTTTGTTAAGATACATCGACACCATTTTCGGCGTGCAGGTGCACTTTTTCTGCGGATTTCCGAAATTCCCGCAGGGGCACGGGTTCATAGCCGCCACCAGCATAACGTCGCAGGGGTAGTTCACCGAGCCGCTCGCCCGCGAAATGGTTATCTCCCCGTTTTCCAGCGGCTGCCGCAGCGCCTCCAGCACCCGCCTGTCGAACTCGGGCAGCTCGTCAAGGAACAGCACGCCGTTGTGCGCCAGCGATATCTCCCCCGGCTTCGGGATACTCCCGCCGCCCACCAGTCCCACGCCGCTCGCCGTATGGCTCACCGAGCGGAACGGGCGCGAGGTCACAAGCGGCGCGTTCGGATTGATTATCCCCGCCACGGAGTGTATCTGCGTGGTCTCAATGCTTTCCTCAAAGGTTATTTTGGGGAGTATCGAGGGTATCCGCTTGGCGAGCATGGACTTTCCCGACCCGGGCGGTCCCAGCATAAGAATATTATGAGAGCCCGCCGCGGCTACCTCTATCGCCGACTTCGCGGAGCTCTGCCCCATCACCTCCGCAAAATCCTCAAAATATTTCTCGGAGTTTTCCGAGGGTATGTAACGCGGTTCCGGAACAAGCCCCGCGCCCGTCCTCAGAAGATCCACTATCTGCGTGATGTGCTCCGCGCCGTAGACCTCTATCCCGTCCGCCACCGAAGCCTCCCGCGCGTTAGCCTTGGGGAGAAATATCCGCTTTATCCCGTGCTGCGCGGCGGTAAGCGTCATTGAAAGCGCGCCGTTCACCGAAGCCAGCGCCCCGTTGAGCGAAAGCTCCCCGATAAACGCGCAGTCGTCCAGTTTCGCGTCGACTATCCCGCCCAGCTTCATGAGCGCCATTATAATAGGCAGATCGAACATCGAACCTATCTTCCTCACGCTTGCGGGCGCGAGATTTACCGTGACCTTTCCGCCCAGCAGCTTCAGATCAAGATGCCCAAGCACCGCGCGTATCCTCGCCTTGCTCTCCTGCACCGCGATATCCGGCATACCGACTATATCAAAAGCGGGCTGCCCCGTTGAGATACTCGCCTCCGCCGTGACCGGAAACGCGTTTAGCCCGAACAGACCGACACTGTTTATCTGACTGAACATCTTTTCTCCTTATTTCAAAAAAATTTTTTGCGACCCGCCCGCCGCGGCTTACTCCGCTTCGCTCCGTTACGCCGCGTCAGGCTCTCGCAAAAAATTTTCCTGCGT
>CAZKJC010000258.1:0-3911 GCA_964552995.1 uncultured Ruminococcus sp. | reverse complement strand
TTTACATATTCCAGTCCCTTATACCGACATGCATAACCCAACGCAGCCCCCGATAACTTGACCTCGCCAAGCTCCTTATATAACTCCGAAACCTCGGCAGCCGACTTAAACAACGTTGCCTTTTCCAGCGCCAATACCTTGTCGACCTCTGCCTGCTGTTCCTGCGATATTAACTTCTCATAATCCATATTGACCTCTTATTTTAAAAAATTTTTCGCACCGCGCCGAACAAGTCGGCGCTAGCCCGCCGCAAATGCTCCGCTGCGCTGCGCATTCGCAGCGGCTTGCGAAAAATTTTGCTGCGTATCGGGTGCGTTGTCGTTTTTTGAACGCCCCTTTTGCTGCGTGAGTGGTTTGTTGACTTTTGCTTTCAGCGCCTTTGCTGCACGAGATTTGTACTGCTCTTCAATATTGCCTTACATTACTTATCGGACTTTTTGCCCCTCTTTTTGGCGGGCGTAGGCTCACAGCCCTCCTTGATCTTATATGGCAGCTCGTTGCGCTTGCAGTATCTCTCGCCGCTTGTTTTCGGCGTTACCGTTATCATCAGCGACGGTATCTTCTCAAAGGGAGTAACGGACGACTTGTCCTTATACTTATAATTCTTGATCGTTTTTACCGACGTGGGTATCTCCAGCTCCGTAAGGCTCTTGCAGCTCGAGAACGCCTGTTTGCCTATCTCCTCCAGACCCTCTCGCAGAACCACATTAGACAGATTTTCACAGTAAATAAAAGCCCATGTCCCGAGACATTTTACGGAATCCGGCAGGTCTATCTCCTTTAAAGCCTTGCAGTGGCTGAAAGCGTATGCCGTTATCTCCGGAACGCCCTGAGGGATATTTATCTTCTCCAATTTGATACAGGACGAAAACGCGGCGTCGCGTATCGCCTGCACCGAGTCCGGAATGATCATACTTTTGAAATTGCAGCCAGAAAAGGTGCGCTCGCATATTTCGGTCACTCCGTCGGGAATATTTATTTCCTCCAGAGACTTACATTGATAAAAGGCGTCCTTCTCAATAACCTTGATACTATCCGGCAAAACTATCCTGCGTATCTTTTTGCGGTTAGCCGACTGCGTGTCCCTTACGCGAGGCGCGCAGGGTGAAAAAGCGTATGCTCCGATAGCCGTGACGGGCTCCTTGCCTATCTTCGCGGGAACGATCACTTCCTCCTTATTGCCCTTATAGCTTGTGATGATAATAGTGCCGTCCTCGCGCTTTTTATAGCTCCATATCTTGCTTAATTCCGACACGGAATCGGGGCTGGCGTTAAGCTCGCGCAGCATCCTCTGCTCCGCTTTTTTCTGCTCCGCGGCAACGTCGGCGGTGCGGTTCTTGTAATCCAGCAGCCATGCCGAAGCCTCGGTGCAGCCGTTCTCAGCGGCATAGGCTATCATCTCGTCGCGCTTTCTGGGCTGCTTCAGCCAGCCGATCCCCGCGGCGATCTCAAGGTCGGCAATGAGATTGTTTTTGATTATTATTTTAAGCATATGAGTCTTATTCATTTTCGACGTATTAAAAATGCTCAGAAAGAACCCGAACAGCTCCGGCTCATAAAAAACGCGGCTGCTGATGGACGCGTATATGGTCTCCGTGAAATGCAGCGTTTTGTCGCCGAGCACCGAACGGAAATATCCCAGCATCTTCACATTGTCACTGCCGTGCGGATCGCCGATTATCATGCAATACTGATACCACAGGTAGGTGCCGTTCTCTACTCCCTTTGGGCCCTCCGAAAGCAGCTTTATGTATTTTTCCGACAGCACCGCTCCCGCTTTTTTCAGCGCGTCAGCCATGTCGTAATTCTTTGTCAGTATTGCGTAAAACAGCACCTCGCCGCTGTCAAAGCCCGAGCTCTCGGCATTCTTACAAAGATATTCCGCTATCCTTATCCTTTCCTCCAAAGGCAGGACCTTCGTCTTCTCATAGCCTTTCACCGGAAGATGGTCGCCGAACACCGATTCACCCACGTTTTCCAGCGCTTCCATATAATAGTGCTTGCTTCTTTTGTCCTTAAAGGTTATCAGTGAAAGGTGGAAATCATAATCATACATTACGCTGCTTCTGTCATACTCAAAGGTAGCGCCGCACTCCACAAGCGCCTTGACATACTCCGATCCCTTAAAGCGGCAGGCGTAAGCAAGCGCCCTTGCGGTGAACTCCACCTTGCCCAGGCTCTTGTATATCTCCCTTACCTCATCGGGAGTTTTTGATGCCACAGCGATCGCCAGCTTTTCGGATTTTTCCTTTTCCTGCTGGGTCAGTCCTTTGTTTTCCATAAATGATCCTCCTAAATTTCATCTGTCCGTAAAACTAATTTTATAGCCCACGGCGGCACGTCCACATCGGTCGCGTCATCGTCCACGAACACGAAAGCCGCGTCGTAATCGGGCTTTTTCAAAGGGAACGTACCGTAGCCGTCGGTGAAGTATATCATTCCCTTTAAATTATCAAACTCGCCGCACTCTATCATTGCGGTAACATAACTGAACACCGGACGGAAATCCGTCCCGCCGAAGCCGTGCAGCTTCATAGTTTTCAGATAATCGTCAAATTCCTGCTGCGAGGTGATCTTGACGTCCTCCTGTATCGCCGCGTCGCACTGGATAATATGAAGATTTATCCTGGTGAAAAAGCTCTCGGTGCTCTTTAAAATATTATAGGTTTTCTGGACGAATTTCTGAACCAGCTCGCCCGCCACCGAGCCGCTGGTGTCGATAGCTATCACAAAGTCGCGTATGCGTTTTACGTCCTTGTATTCCAGCGGCTCTATCAGCGGCATATTTTCATACAATTGCAGACCGTAGGTGTAGAAATTATAATCGAACTCGTCGGGGTTTATTTTCATTATCTCCCCGCGCACCGCGAATTTTTTCAGGAACTCCTCATAATTATAGCGCTCACGGTTGACCTCCTTGAGGTTCTGGCTGAGCAGTCCCGCTTCCGTTCCCTGACGTTTGCCAAAGGAAGCAATGTCGATAGCCATTCGCTCGGATATTTTCGTCCAATCCTGCTCCAGAAATATACGAATGCTGCCCCAAGAGAGATCCGCGTCGCCGTCGCTTTCCCCGTCGGGGTCGCCGTCGCCGCTGCCGTATGCGATGCCGGCTTTGGAGCTTCCGCTATTTCCGTATCCGTCTATACCCATTTTGCCCTTTTCCTCATCGCTGAGATACCACAGAAAATGATCGTCGCCCTTGAACAGCAGCGCGAGGGTCTTTATCTTATCCTCAGGCAGCTTTTTATCTATCAGAAATCGGTATACCTTTTCCGCCGAGGGAGTTTTGAGTTCCTCCTTAAAGCCGTCCAGGAACTGCTGCTGCTTTCCCGACTTAAGCGTGATAAGATAGGGCAGCCCCAGGTCGTTTATAACGCTCTCCACGGCTATATCGCACGCAAGGTCCCAATATAGGCGGTTGATGTTGGGGTTTACAAACATATGTCTGAATACGCAGTGAAAAACCGAATGCAGAAAGTTTCTCGCTGGGAGATTTTCCTCCACTCTGTAAGCGGTCAGAATATGCTGCGGATCATATATGTACACCTTTCCGTCAACAGCCGAGCAGCTTGTCGCCTCGGGATTTGAGCTTACATTCAGCCTGCTCAGCGCCATATCCAGAAACCGCATATTGACAAGCAGCTTGTTCCGCGCCAGATTTATCACCTCGCGCGCTATTTTTTCAACCTTTTCCCGTGTAACCTCGTCCAGCATTTTATCTCCCCCTTTGGTTATAATTTTACATTATTTTGTGGGATTTGTCAATAGCGCCGGATAGTTTTCGACACCCACAGGCATTATATCAAATTTGGCTTAGATAAATATATTGACATAATACAGGATCCGCGCAAAAAAGTTGTTGTCTGACACGCAAAACGCGAAAATTTGACACTCAAAACACAAAAAACAAG
>CAZKJC010000257.1:0-3941 GCA_964552995.1 uncultured Ruminococcus sp. | reverse complement strand
TCTGCCGCCTTTTTTCGGCTTATTGCATTTTCCGCATTCTCCTTGTCAAATTACAGCCGAGAGCAATAAAAAGCTCACGCAGGAATTTCCCGCAAGCCGGTGGGAAAGCGTAGTTGAGCGCAGCGAAACGGAGCTTTTCCGCCGAGCTAGCACACTCCACCGCCAAGTTTTGCGCAATAGGTCAGAAATGCTTAGCGCATTATGTTGAGCTTTGCGCAAAACTTCCGGTTGAGTGTGTGGTGCGGGAAATTCAAATTTAGATCATTTACTCCTCGTCAACATATATTAACAGCCTCTCGTCAATACATAAAAATTAAGCGCCCCGACATACGTCAAGGCGCTAAATATCAGCCGCAAAGCTCTTTCGCGATTTTTTCGGCGCGGGCGTACAGCTCCTTTGCGTCAACGGTGGTGAAGCTGCCGTTTTCGTAAAGTATCTTCCCGTCTACCGCGGTCATTATAACATTCTGCTTGCTGCCCGAGTAAACAAGGTTTTTCGGGATATTGTGTATCGGGCGCATATTCGGCTGATCGAGGTCTATCACAGCGAAGTCGGCGCGCTTGCCCTCGGCGAGCACATCGCAGTCGGTCAGACCCATTGCGAGAGCGCCGCCGCGCGTCGCCATATCCAGCACGTCAAAGGCGGGGAAAGCCGATGCGTCGTTCTCGCGGTACTTCTGCAAGCCCGTTACCAGGAACATCTCGCGGAACATATCAAGGCAGTTGTTGCTTGCCGCTCCGTCGGTGCCTATTGCGAAGCGCGTCATACCGCGGCGCTTCATCTCACAAAGCGGAGCGATACCGCTCGCCAGCTTGAGATTTGACGAGGGATTTGTCACCGCCCACAAGCCCTTGTCGCGGAATATCTCCATATCCCTTTCATCGAACCACACGCAGTGAAAGCCGCCGCCGCCGTATTCCAGCATTCCCAGCTTGTCGAAAAGCTGCGTGGGTGTCAGCCCGTAGCGCTCCTTACAGCCCTCGACCTCGGCTTTTGTTTCGCTGTTGTGGGTGTAAAGGGGAGCTTTATATTTCTGCGAGAGCCCCGCCATACCCTCCAGCGTTTCCCGCTTGGTGGTATATTCCGCGTGAAATCCCAGTTGGTAGGAAATAAGGGGATCGAGCGAATTGAATTTGTTGTATTCCTCCTCCATACCCTCAACAGTGCCGCCGAAGTCGTTTATAGACCCGCACAGCACGGTGCGGAATCCCATATCGATATTTGCCTTTGCGTAGGAATCCAGCTTCATATACATATCAAAGCAGGAGGTTATGCCGCTCGTCAGATATTCCATATTCGCAAGCTGCGTGAAAACATAGACCGCCTCCTCCGTCAGCTTTGCCTCACGCGGGAAAACCCGGTTGTAGAGCCAGTCGTTCAGCGGCAGATCGTCCGCGAAGGAGCGCAGAAAGGTCATCGCCGAGTGAGTGTGAGCGTTCTTGAACCCGGGAATTATCAGATTTCCCTTAAGGTCTATCTCCCTGTCAAAGCCCCCGCTTTTTTCGCTCCCCGCGCCGACATAGCTTATAACACCACCGTCGGTGTGAAGCTCCCCCTCGGTCACGCTCTCATCGAGCATCGTAATTATTTTCGCGTTGTACAATCTCAGCTTCATAATTTTATGTTCCTTTCAGTTTTATAGCTCCCCGCCGAAAAGCTCTTTCAAAGATTTTGTATAGGGATACCGGCATATTCCCTTTTCGGTAACTATCGCTGTGATAAGCTCCGCGTCGGTAACGTCAAAGGCAGGGTTATAGCATTTCACACCCTCGGGCGCGGTGGGTTTGTCGGAAAACAGCGAGGTTATCTCTTCGCCGCTCCGTTCCTCTATCACGATATCCGCGCCGCTTTTGCAGGTGAAGTCTATCGTGGAGCTCGGGCAGAACACATAAAAGGGGATATTGTGGTATTTCGCGTTTATCGCGGCGGAGCGCGTTCCTATTTTGTTCGCCGTATCTCCGTTGGCGGCTACCCTGTCGCAGCCGACGAATACCGCGTTTATCTTCCCCTGCTTCATAAGCAGAGAGGCGGCGCTGTCGCATATCAGCGTAACGTCTATGCCGGCGTTGTACAGCTCAAAGGCGGTCAGCCTTGCTCCCTGCAAAAGCGGACGCGTTTCGTCGCTGTAAACGTGAAAATCATATCCGAGCTCCTTGCCGAGCAGCAGCGTGCCAAGCCCCGTTCCGTACTCCGTCGCCGCGAGAGCGCCCGCGTTGCAGTGAGTGAGTATCCCGTCGCCGTCCTTTACCAGCGTCAGCCCAAGCTCGGAGATGGCTCGGCACATGGCTCTGTCCTCGTTGTAAATAGCTTCGCACTCCGCTTTCAGTAAAGGGAGCGCTTCGGCTCTGCCGCAGCCCTTCGCCGTATTAAGCATACGATCTACCGCATAGCTCAAATTAACGGCGGTCGGGCGGGAAGAAATAAGGTAGCTCCCGATCTCCTCCAGCGCGCCGTAAAACTGCCCCTGCTCCTCATAGCGGAGCTTTTTCGCCGCGACGTACATTCCATAACCCGCAGCCACGCCGATAGCGGGCGCTCCGCGGACGCGCAGCGAGGATATGGCTTCAAACAGCTCTTCGGAAGTTTCAAGGCGGAGATATTCCACCTTGTTAGGGAGCAATGTCTGGTCTATAATTTCGACAGCGCTTTCGTCCTCGGAAAGTCTTACGGTAAACAGCTTCATATTTTAAATTTTCCTATATTTTTCATTGTAAATCGCTCTTATCACAGCAGCCTTTCAGCGTTGATAAGCCGCGTGACGTTTGCCGCGGAAAAAGGATAGCCTGACATTATCTCTTCGTATTGATTAAGTACAATATTGGATACCTCAATCTCAAGTTCGTAGTACGTTCCATCGTCGATATTATCCGTAACAAAGGCGGCTAATTCCTCATTTGTAAGCCAACCGGGTTCTTCCAGGTGGATTTCCCTCATGCGGGTGTAGACCTCCCCAGTAAATGGGTTACCCAGATATAGCCGCGGAGTGTCGGCGTACATATAGAAATTATTTTCATGATCAATTATCCTTGAATAGATATAATCATATGGAGGAAAAAGCAACGGATAATCCGAGATACTTTCCGGATACGGGTAGAAAAATACATCTCCGCGTTTGTCAATTGCCATTGGATCAGGCTCTTTTTTGATCTCCGCTATTCCTTTAAGTACAACGTTGCCGTTAAACATCACAGAAGCCCGATTAAATCTGTATAAATGCTCCAGCGTAAAATACGCACTTTCCACAGAAAGTCCATTATATTCGTCTTTTTTTGATAACACAATATAATCTGAATTATTTAAGATATAATTGATATCGGTGCTATTAACAGCATTCAAAGATTCGGCAAATCTATCATATTCATTTTCCAGAATAAATGTTCCCCAAGAATATCTCATTATTGAAGTATTATACCAGGTGGCATGCTTTATTATGCTGTCTTGATAATTACCTGTGTTTATATAATCCGCGGTATCCAAATCAATAATGTCATACCACCACCGGTCGATCAGAGGCATTTTAACGTAATATGTATCCACGGTTTCTTCGGTGACGGGTATATCGATACTCTCAGCCGTGTTGGCAGTTTGTTCGGAGGTATCTTCGGCGGCAATTGTTTCGGTTTCCGCCGAGAGAGCGGACGCGATCGGCTCTGAAATGTACTCCTCAAAAGAACGGATTTCGGAGCTTTGCTCCGTAGCGGGAATGTCAGCCGCATAGTCCTCGGGCAGTTCACTGCCCTGACATGAGGTGATAAGCAAAATTGAGGATAAAGTAAAAAGTAATACGATTAAAAATAAAACATGTTTTATTTTGTTTTAGTAAGAGAATCTTTGTGGATCTCAACTCAGCCTTGAATTCACAATTCTTTTGCCTCCTCCTTCCAAGTAAAGAGCTCACTGTGCCTTTCAAGAACAAAATCTTCTGTGCAAATGTTCCATC
>CAZKJC010000256.1:0-4013 GCA_964552995.1 uncultured Ruminococcus sp. | reverse complement strand
ACTGTAATATAAAGTGTTTTTGTCACGTCTGTCTGCTGTTTATCAGCTCCGCGTAAAACCCCTGTTTTTCCATCAGCTCCGTGTGAGTGCCCTGCTCCACGATACTTCCCGACTTCATAACAAGAATGCAGTCCGCCTCGCGTATGGTGGACAGGCGGTGCGCCACGACAAAGCTGGTACGCCCGAGCATCATCTTGTCGAATGCGTTCTGGATACGCATTTCCGTGCGGGTATCTATGCTGGAGGTCGCCTCGTCAAGTATCAGCATAGGCGGCAGCGACAGCATAACGCGCGCTATGCTCAGAAGCTGCTTCTGTCCCTGTGAGAGATCGCCGCCGTCGGTGATGACCGTGTCGTAGCCCTGCGGGAGCCTTTTTATAAAGCTGTGGGCGTGAGCCGCCTTAGCCGCCTCGGTTATCTCCTCAAGGGTAGCGTCCGGTTTGCCGTAGGCGATATTGTCCCGCACCGTTCCGCGGAATATCCAGGTCTCCTGCAATACTATGCCGAAATTCCGCCTTAAGGAGCTGCGTGTGATAGACGTAACGGGCTCGCCGCTTACGCGTATCTCACCGGAAACAACGTCGTAGAATCTCATAAGCAGATTGATAAGCGTAGTTTTGCCGCAGCCCGTGGGCCCCACTATCGCGATATGCTGACCGCTTTTAACGGATAGGTTGAGATTTTCGATAAGCGGCTTCTGCGGCAGATAGGAGAAGCTGACGTTATCCAGCTCCACGCGCCCGTCGCAGCTTGAAAGTTCCCTGCAGTCCGCGTCGGACACCTCGGCGGGCTCGTCGATGAGCGCGAATAATCTCGCCGCCGAGGCAAGAGCGCTCTGAAGCTCGGTGACTACTCCCGATATCTCGTTAAAGGGCTTGGTGAACTGGTTAGCGTACTGCAAAAAGCAGGACAGGTCTCCCACCGTAAACGCGAGATTTCCCGAGCCGATATCTCCCGCCACCTTAAGCGCTCCGAATACTCCCACGCCCGCGTAGACCAGAGAGTTCACGAAGCGGGTGCAGGGGTTTGTCAGCGCGGAGTAAAACTGCGCGCGCCGCCCGCAGACGTTAAGGCGCTCGTTTATCTCGCCGAATTGCTTCTCGGTAAGCTCCTCAAAGCCGAAAGCTTTTACCAGGCGCTGCCCGCCTATATGCTCGTCGATATATCCCGTAAGCTCGCCCTTTATCGAGGACTGCTCCTTGAATTTATTGAAGCACAGCTTTGATATTACCGCCGCGACCGCGAAGGACAGCGGGGTAATACACACCACCACCAGAGCTATCTGCCAGTTCAGAGCCACCATAAAGCACAGCGTTCCTATTATGGTGACAACTCCCGTGAAAAGCTGCTGAAAGCCCTGCAGCAAGCCCTCTGAAATAGCGTCGACGTCGTTTACTATGCGGCTGATTATATCCCCGTGAGCGTTCACGTCGATATAGGACAGCGGGAGCTTCTGCAAGTGGGCGAAAGCGTCACGCCGCAGCGACTTGACGGTAGTGTGGGTTATCTTGTTGGTCGCGAAATACATAAGCCACTGACACAGCGCCACGGGCGGAATTATCGCGGCTATCCCTATAAGTATGGGGAACATCGCGTCAAAATCCACGCTGCCGTCGGTAATGCAGTCCACCGCGTTTCCTATGAGCACGGTGGTGTACAGCGAAAGCAGCACGCTTGCCGCGGCGCATATTATCGTTAAGAACACAAGTCCCATCTGGGGCTTTACATATTTTAAAATGCGCAAAAGAGCGCCTTTTTTATTGTTCATGTATTCATGCTCCCTAAAAAATAGCAACATAATGCTCACGCAGAAAAGCAACATTCGCCAAGTGCGGCGTAAAGCCCCCGCAGGAATTTTCCGCAAGCCGCCGTGAAAGCTCCGCCCGCTTCGCGGGCTGCGCTTTTACGGCGAGCTAGTGAACTCCACCGCGCAGCGGTTGAGTTCACGGTGCGGAAAATTCAAATTTAAATCATTTAATTCTCGTCAACACCTCAAACCTCAGCCTCCTGTTCCGCTATTTCCTGCTCGGAGTATTGCGTAAGACAGATCTCACGGTAAACCGAACAGCTTTTGAGGAGCTGAGCATGCGTGCCGATACCCACCGCCTGTCCGTCGTCCAGCACGATTATCTTGTCCGCGTGGCGGATAGAGTTCGCTCTCTGCGAGATGATGACCGAGGTCATACCGCCGCGCTGCCGCAGCGCTCCGCGGAGCTTCGCGTCGGTCGCGTAGTCAAGTGCGCTGGAGCTGTCGTCGAGTATCAGTATCTCGGGCGACTGCGACAGCGCTCTTGCTATTGCCAGACGCTGTTTCTGACCTCCCGAGAGATTTTTGCCGCCCTGGAGTATCCTGTGATCGAGACCGCCCTCGAGGGTATCGGTAAATTCCTTTGCCTGCGCCGTTTCAAGAGCGCTCTGTATCTGTTCGTCGGTGATGTCCGTTCTGCCGAGGGTCATATTTTCCCGCAGCGTTCCGCTCAGAAGCTCCGTTTTCTGCGGCACCAGCCCGATCATACGACGGAGCTGCCTTGTGGGATAATCCCTTACGTCCGCGCCGTTTATTTTTATCGAGCCGCTGTCGCAGTCGTAGAATCTGCACAGCAGGTTTACAAGCGTTGATTTGCCCGAGCCCGTTCCGCCGATAACGCCGAGAGTTTCACCTCTGTTAAGCGCGAAGGATATTCCCTCCAGGGATTTCTCCCCGCCGATATAGGAAAAATGCACGTCGTCAAATTCTATCGCGGGAGCGCTCTCCGGGGTCTTAGGGGAGCTTTCCGCGCCGTTTATCGAGGGCGCGGTGTCGAATATCTCGTTTATTCTCTGCGCGGAAGCGGCGGCTTTGGTGAAGATCGTCACCAGATTAGCCACCACCACCAGCGCGAGAGATATCTGGGTCATATAGTTTACCAGCGCTATTACCTTTCCCTGGGAAAGCCCGCCCGCGTCCGCCGAGATACCGCCGAGCCACACTATCAGCAGATACGCGACGTTTACCGCTATGAATATCGCGGGGTTGAGAAGCGCGTTTATGCGCCCCGCCTTTACCGCAAATCTGCGGTATTCCTCCGCGGTCTCCTCAAAGCGCCGCGCCTCGTAGTCCTGCCGCGAAAAGGCTCTTACCACCCTCACGCCCGACAGGTTCTCGCGGGTTATGCGGGAGATACCGTCAAGGGACTTCTGCTGCTTTTTGAACAGCTTCACGCCCGCGCTCATTATGGGGTACATTACCGCCACTATGGCGATCATCGCTCCCACAAAAATAAGCGAGAGCTTCGCGTCTATCGTAAAGGACATTATCGCCGCGCCGATAACCAGAAAGGGAGCTCTCACCACAAGCCGTATCAGCATGGCAACGGCGGTCTGTATCTGGTTTACGTCGTTGGATATCCGCGTTACCAGCGCGGGAGTTCCCAGCGCGTCTATTTCCTTGTAGGAGAGTGTGTTTATGTGCGCGTAAAGATCGGCGCGAAGCCGCGTTCCCACGCCCTGCGAAGCGACCGACGCCATATACTGGCACACCAGCGCGCAGCTGAGTCCGCACACCGCAAGTATTATCAGCGTGATCCCGCGGCGCAGGATAAAATCCGTATCGCCCCGGGCTACTCCTATATCGATCATTTCCGCCATTACCAGCGGCACTATAAGCTCGAAGATCGCCTCCGTCAGCTTACAGGCGGGACCCAGCGTGACGTGCAGCTTAAAATGCTTAAGATATCTCGCAAGTCTTATCAAACCAATACCTCTTATCTGAAAGAAATTTTTCGCGACCCGCCCGCCACAGTTCACTCCGCTTCGCGGAGTTTTGCGCAAAATATCACATAATGCGTTAACCATTTACCACCGTATTGCGCAAAACCTTGTTGCGCTGCGGCAGGCTCTCGCGAAAAATTTCCTGCGGGGGCTTATAAAGTTATTGAAACAAAATATAGCCGCATCCGAATTTCAAAAAGTGCGCATTTGCCTTAATGGCAAATGCTGCACGGTTTCCGCCGGACATGCGTAGCGCAGTTTAG
>CAZKJC010000255.1:0-4021 GCA_964552995.1 uncultured Ruminococcus sp. | reverse complement strand
AGCGAACACAATAGGTCATTTCGGCTTGAACAACAAGAAAAGCGGCGACGGGGGGTGAGGGGGAGAGGGAAGTTGGGGTTCGGGGTGAAACCGTAGGGGGAGAGGGGGAGCCGCTTTTGTTCGGATTTTATTTCGCCCCCCTCTCCCCCGAAGGTGTCAGCCCCGACCAGAGCGCGTGAAAGCTCCGCTTTCCCAAAATAATAGAGCGGATAAACATAAAAAATTCAACTTTAACAAATTAAAAGGAGTACCACATTGCAAATCTAACAAAATAAGCGTGCCGGCATAAATTATCATTTATTAGTATCTAAAAATTCTATTATGCATAATGCCAAAAAATAGCTCCCGCAAGTGATATGATTTTGCACAAAGTGCGTGTTGACAAATTGGATAAAATATACTATAATGTTGAATATAAGACAGTCCGCCATTCAACAGTCGCACGGTCGACAATTTTATTGAGCCGAGGAGGAAAGCGCATGGAGGGACAGGAGATAGGAATAAGGCTGCGCATGCTGAACAACGCCATCAGGCGCTACATGGACAGATATACGCAGAAGAGCGAGCTGGATAACCTGACGTGCAGCAACGGCTGGATAATAGGGTATATCCACGACGCGGGGGGGAGCGTTTTTCAGCAGGACCTGGAAAGCGAATTCGGGATAACCCGCTCCACCGTTTCAAAGGTTATAATTTTACTCGAAAAAAAAGGAATGCTGAAACGGGAAAGCGTATCCCATGACGCAAGGTTAAAGAAGATCACGCTGACTGAAAAATCCATGGAGGTCATAAAGATCATGCAGGAGGACAGGGAGCGTATGGAAGCCCGATTGACAAAGGGATTCACCCCGCAGGAGCTGGAGGTGCTTTACGGATTTTTCGACAGAATACAGTCAAATCTCGACGAAGCTCAGAAAGAGCAGGTAAGCAGGGATTAACGTGAAGCTCAAGCGATCAAAGCCGAAAACCGCCCATGCGGCAAACCAACACTCGCAGAGAGCAGCATAAAGCGACCGCAGCAAAGCAATGCCCGCAGAGAGCAGCGCCGCTCTCACGCAGCAAAGCAACGCTCGCAAAGAGCAACATTTCGCCCACGCAGGAAATTTTCCGCAAGCCGCCGAGCAGCCAACACGGAGCGCAGCGGAGTGTTGACTGCTCGGCGGGCTAGCGACAACGCTGCAAAGCAGCGTTGTCGCGGTGCGGAAAATTTCAAATTCAAATAAGGAGTTGATCTATATGATAAAAAGACTTGCCGCCTGTATAAGGCAGGCGAAAACCTGTGCGATACTCACGCCGATATTCGTGCTTTGCGAAACGGCGCTTGAGGTCATAATCCCGCTGGCGATGGCGGGGCTGATAGACAAGGGCATTACCGTCGGGGATATGAACGAGGTAATAAAATACGGGATATATTTGATATGCCTTACGGCGCTGGCGCTGCTTTTCGGCGCGGTGGCGGGATATACCGCATCGCGCGCAAGCTCCTATTTCTCGCAGAACGTGCGGCAGGATATGTATTACAATATCCAACATTTTTCCTTCGCGAATATTGACAGATTCTCCCCCGCGAGCCTTGTAACGCGTCTTACGACCGATGTTACAAATGTGCAGATGGGCTTCCAGATGCTGACGAGAATAGCGTTCAGAGCGCCCGCCATGCTGATATTCGCGTTTATCTGCGCGTTTAATATCGATTCGGGGCTTTCGCTTATTTTTGTGGGAGCGATACCTTTCCTGGCGGTGATCCTCGGTATAATCATAAAGTTCGCGCACCCCATGTTCGAGCGTGTTTTCAATACCTACGACGAGCTGAACGAGGTCGTTGAGGAAAATCTCCGCGGCATACGCGTGGTCAAGAGCTTTGTGCGCGAGGATCACGAGATAGGCAAATTCGGCAAGATATCACAAAGCATTTTCAAGGATTTCACCAAGGCGGAAAAGACCGTGGCATTCAACGCGCCCGCAATGCAGATAGCGGTGTATACCTGCATGATACTTATTTCGTGGCTGGGAGCAAACTCCATAGTTGCCGGCGGCAACATAGCCGAAAACGGTCTTACCACGGGCGAGCTGATGTCCATGTTCACCTACGCTATGCAGATACTTTTCAGCCTTATGATGCTCTCGATGATATTCGTTATGCTCACCATGGCTCAGGCAAGCGCGAAGCGCGTGGTCGAGGTGCTCAATGAGAAGTCGGATATCGTGGACGGCGAGGAGAATGTAATGGAGGTCGCGGACGGCTCTATCGAGTTCAAAAACGTGTCCTTCAGATATTCCGAAAAGGCGGAAAAGAACGCGCTGCAAAGCGTCGATCTCTCCATTAAATCGGGCGAGACCGTCGGGATACTCGGCGGAACGGGCTCGTCAAAGTCCACCCTGGTGCAGCTTATTCCGCGGCTTTACGACGCCACGGAGGGCGAGGTGCTGGTAGGCGGCAGAAACGTCCGCGAATACAATCTCGAGGCGCTGCGCAACAACGTGGCGATGGTGCTGCAAAAGAACGTGCTTTTCTCGGGGACTATAAAGGAAAACCTGCGCTGGGGCGACGAGAACGCCACCGACGAGCAGATAGAACACGTTTGCAGGCTCGCCTGCGCGGACGAGTTTGTGCAGACCTTCCCCGACAAATATGACACCTTTATAGAGCAGGGCGGCTCAAACGTTTCGGGCGGACAGAAGCAAAGGCTCTGTATAGCGAGAGCGCTGCTGAAAAAGCCCAAGATACTTATTCTTGACGACTCCACCAGCGCGGTGGACACCAAGACCGACGCGATAATACGCCGCGCTTTCAGAGAGGAGATACCCGATACCACCAAGATCATAATCTCCCAGCGCGTTTCCAGTATCTGCGACGCGGATAAGATAATCCTGCTTAAGGACGGAATGATCGACGCGGTGGGAAATCACGAGGAGCTGTACGAAAACGACCCCGTTTACCGCGATATATATGATTCACAAACGAAAGGAAAGGAGAGTGAGGAAGATGAGTGAGAAAAAAGAGCCCATCGGACAGGAGCCCGCGAATATGCGCAAAAAGCCCGCGTTCAAGCTGAACGGAAAGGTCATGGGGCGGCTTTTCGGATATATGAAGCCCTTTAAGGTGCAGCTTGTATTTGTAGCGGTGAGCATTGTGCTAAGCAGCGTGGCGAGCGTGGCTTCCTCGCTGTTTATAAAGACCCTTATCGACGACTACATCATGCCGCTTATAGGCGTGGAAAATCCCGACTTCTCGGGTCTTATCTCCGCCATAACGGGAATGATCGCGATCTTCCTTGTGGGTATAATCTGCACTCTGTGCTACAACCGCCTTATGGCTAACGTTTCGCAGGGAGTGCTGAAAAATATCCGCGACGAAATGTTCGGGCATATGCAGACCCTCCCCATAAAATACTTCGACACCCACACCCACGGCGACGTTATGAGCTACTACACCAACGATACCGACGCGCTGCGCCAGATGATATCCCAGACGCTGCCGCAGGTGCTGGCCTCGCTGGTAACGATAGTCTCGGTTTTCGCGTCAATGCTGAGCATTTCTATATGGCTGACGCTTATCGTGGTGGCGTTCCTGGTGGTAATGTTCTTTACCACGGGAAAGATCGCGGCGCGCTCCGGCACCTATTTTATGCGCCAGCAGAGGTCGCTCGGCAATATCAACGGCTATATTGAGGAAATGATAAACGGTCAGCGCGTTGTCAAGGTATTCTGCCACGAGGACAAGGCGAAAGAGGGCTTTGACGAAAAGAACGTCGATCTCAGCGAGTGCAACTGCCTCGCGAACGCCTACGCGAACGTGCTTATGCCGGTAAACAACTGCATGGGCTATGTTCTGTATGTAATTATCGCGGTGGTGGGCGGTATCCTCACCATAAACGGCGTGACAAATATCGCCTGCTTTTCGCTGGGAGTGCTTACCCTCGGCTCCGTCGCTTCTTTCCTGCAATTGTCAAGGAGCTTTATAGGACCTATCGGGCAGGTGTCGCAGCAACTCAACTCCGTAGCCATGGCGATGGCGGGC
>CAZKJC010000254.1:0-4022 GCA_964552995.1 uncultured Ruminococcus sp. | reverse complement strand
CGGTGCGGGAAATTCTTTTAAATAATTTGCTTCTCGTCAACATGACTTAAAAGCATAATCAGCCAGAGCCACATAAAAACCGAGCAGTCAAGGGCGGTGAAAGCCGAGAGCCACGAACCGCCCACGCATGAATTTTTCCGCAAGCCGCCGCGAAAGCGTAGTGGAGCGAAGCGGAACGGAGCTTTCACGGCGGGCTAGCGCAGTTTTCCGCTACGCGGAAAACGCAACGTTGCAAAGCAACGTTCTTGCGGTGCGGAAAAATTCTTTAAGATAAGGAGAAAAATGGATAATTATTATACTGAGAAAATAGCCCCCAAGGGGAAGAACAAGGAAGCGTCCGCGGACAAGCCCGAGGGACGCCGCGCGGATTATCGGAACGATAACCGCGGAGATAATCGGCGGAAGCAGGAGCGCGCTCCGCGTGTGCGCTACGAAAAGCCCGACAGGCAGAACCGCGCCGCCGAAAATAATCCCGATACCCCCGCGGTAATGGTGGAGATAATCGGGATACGGTTCAAGGACGTGGGGAAGATATATTATTTCTCGCCCGCGGGCGTGCAGTTCAAGCAGGGCGACCGCGCCATTGTGGAAACGGCGCGCGGCGTGGAATGCGGAGATATCGTGCTGGCAAACCGAAGCGTTCCCGAGAGCAGTCTGGTTACCTCTCTCAAAAGCATTATCCGCAAGGCTACCCCCGAGGACGAGCGCCAGCTTGAGCAGAACCGCCGCAAGGAAAAGGAGATAATGCAGCTTTTCAGCGAGAAGATACGTCAGCACAAGCTGGAAATGAAGCCGATAGACATCGACTGCACCTTTGACGGCAGCAAGATACTGTTTTACTTCACGTCGGACGGGCGCGTGGATTTCCGCGAGCTGGTGAAGGACCTGGCGGCGGTCTACCGCACAAGGATAGAGCTGCGGCAGATCGGCGTAAGGGACGAGGCGAAAATGCTCGGCGGTATCGGGATATGCGGGCGGCAGTTCTGCTGCGCGGGATTTCTCGGGGAGTTCCAGCCCGTTTCCATCAAGATGGCTAAGGAGCAGTCGCTCTCGCTAAATCCTACAAAAATTTCGGGAACCTGCGGGCGGCTTATGTGCTGTCTGAAATACGAGCAGAGCTGCTACGAGGAGTTCCTGCGCACCACGCCTAAGGTCGGAGCTTATGTCGAGACCGCCGAGGGGCGCGGGGTCGTGGAGGAAACAAATCTTCTGACCGGAATACTGAAAATAAAGCTCGACAAGAATCCGAACGCTCCCATAACTGTGAACAAAACGGAGGTCAAGCTGATAAAGGACGGGCAGATTCGTCTTAACCGCGACGAGATACGGGCGCTGAAAAATCTTGAGGATAACTAGACTTTGCAGTAAGAGAAAAATGAAAAGAATACTTTCAATTTTAGCATGTCTGCCGCTGTTCTTATGCAGCTCGTGTGCGCGTAATGATGAGAGCAGCAATACCGAAATCCGAACCGAGGCGCAAATGGCATCATTTGCTTTTGAAAATAAATTTCTGGACTTCAACACATATATTTATCCGGATTGCTATGCCGGAACACATTACAGTGACGACGGCGAAAAATTTATTATAAATGTCACCTCGACAGATACCGGTGATTTCGACTTTTTACTTTCGGAATTTGACTGTGTGGAGCTTAATCTCGTTAAATACAGCTGGCGGGAGCTTTATGACCGCGCAGACTTAATTAACGAGAACTTGGAAAAAGATTTTTCCGAGATCAAGTTTGCTCATGCGACAGTTGATCTGAACAGGAACTGTTTGATCATTAAATTGCTTCAGGAAACGTTAGACGACAGTGATACTATGAACGATTTACGGCTTTATTTCAGCGATCAACCGGTCGTATTTGAGCTGCCGCCGCTAAGTCCGATTTACTAAATAATCGGGATACGCCGACTTTTGAATATTATGACAAATAAGGAGAAGCATTATGGCATCATTTGACAGCATTACGCTTGCAAGCGGGTCTACCGCATACCAAAAAAACTCATTCGCTCTGGAAAATTATCGATCGGCGACGGTGCTGGATAGCGTTGAGGTAAGCAAGACCGACGCGGCAGAATCGGTATCGAATGAAACGCAGTACAGCTCTGAAAATATAATATCTATCGCGGAGAGCCAAAATCAAGACAGCTTTGAAATGAGCGATTATGATGTCGATCGTCTGATCAACAGTCTTTTTCGCTCTTATGGCAAGAAGCTCTGTAACACCACTTACTCTTACCACGCTTCACAGGTTAACAACGAAGGTTCCGGCGCTGCTTTTAGTTTATACGAATCCAGAGCCTTTTTTGATATGTACACTGTTGTAAGGCAGGACGGCTTTTCCGAAAAGGATATCGTGACTATCGCTGCCGAAGTTGGAAAAACTATCGATGAAAGATACAAGAGCGGCAGTATTACCGACAATGAATACGATATGCTCAATGCGGAAATTGAAAACTGTACCAAGATATGGGTAGACCAACTATATACGACACGCGCCGGCATAAGAGAGGAAGAGAACTGGGCGAGGATACGGAACGGCTGCACCCCCGAGGAGATACAGGAGATAATGCAGGGTAGACGCGATTACCATATCCTTGAGATCGCCAGGATCAAAAAGGAAATGCTGGAACAGAATCCTCCCGATTATGACGCAATGTTCGCGCAGATCAAGAAGCTAAGGGTCAGCGGTATAAATACCGATAAGACAGAGCAGAACGCCGAGTCTTTAATATGAGTTTGCCGAAGCAGGGCGAAAATTTATTAAAAAATCAACAGCGATCTACCCGCCCATTTCGGGCGGGTATTTTTGCGATATTGAAAAGGGCAGGGGTCAACCGGTTATTTTAACTCAACGGGTATCCACACCTCGTACCAGCGGTTCTTCCTGCGTATATCGTGGTCTGTCCAGAGGTGCAGTATCTCAATAGCCAGATCACTTTTCAGCTTGTAGCCGGACGAGGGAAGCCAGGAGTCGAATATCTGTTCAAACAGCTTGGGGAATTCGTCCCACGCGTTCCCGCCGCGCTCCGTTTTGAATGCCGCGTATGTTCCGGCGGGGAGTACCCGCGTTTCAAGCCCGTCGGCTTTTATGTCCGATTTTTCGCGGGCTATCATATACTTTCCGTCCTGCCATACTCCGTACCATACGCCGTCAAGCACGGTAGTCCCCTTTTCGTTCCATTTGGCGCCGCATATCTGCTCGTCGCTGTGCTGCCACATTATATTGCGCAGCTCCTCGCGGTTGTTGTAGCCCTCGCCGTCATACTGCTGCGATACCCCGAATACCTCTGTTTCGGGAAGCTCGATAATTCTGAAAACCATCTTTTTTGCTCCTTTGATAATAATGTAGAAGGAAGCGGGCGGATATATTTTCAGATCGCCGCCGTTTTTGCGGTATGCCGACGGGGTAATGCCGTGCTGTTTCGCAAAGGCTCTTGAAAACGCGTCGGCGCTGTCGTAGCCGTACTTTACGGCTATGTCGATAATACGTTCGTTTCCGCAGCGGATATCATCGGCGGCAAGCGTCAGCCGTCTGCGGCGGATATATTCGTTGAGCGTCATGCCCGTCATATAACTGAAAAACCGTAAAAAGCTGTCGGCGGTAATACAAGCTATCGAGGCCGCCTTTTCAATATCAATCTCTTCGCACAGATCAGCTTCTATGTACCGAACAGCCGCGTTTAGATTTTTAAGCATATCCATTTGCTTCACCTCCCGCTTATTATTGTAGCAGAAAAGAATTTCGGAAGTCCGACTTTTTCGGTGCGGAATAGCACCGTTATTAAAAAGTCCGCACAGACCGGTATTCGGCTGTGCGGACAAGTTTTTATTTGAAATACCGTTCCTCAAACTCGCTTACCGGAATGGGCTTAGCGAAATAATATCCTTGGAATACGTCCGTGCCTATCTCGGTGAGGAAATCGACGTGCTCCTTTGTTTCTACGCCCTCGGTTATCGCTTCCATGCCGAGCTGCTTGCAGAGAATTCTGCTCATTTTGCCTGCTGCGAGCTTTGC
>CAZKJC010000253.1:0-4058 GCA_964552995.1 uncultured Ruminococcus sp. | reverse complement strand
AGCAACACAATAATCCAACAAAATAAGCGTGCTAGCATAAATTATCATTTACCACTCCACTACCAAAAGCAAATATTACAAATTTGTAAGATAATTGTAAGCCAAATGAATGGCGAAGATTTATCTTTTCTGCTATAATGTGATCATGAGGAAAGAAGCGGGGCACAGATCCGGAGACCTCCCATAATTCAATGATAAAAAAGCAATATCCTCCCGCTTCCGACCTCTTTACATTAAAAGGAGTTTGTAATTATGCCAATATTGAATGTATCAAATCTCAAAAAAACATACATCACCCGCTTTGGCGGGCACAACGTCGAGGCGCTGAAAAACGTCACGTTTGACGCCGAGTCGGGAGAGTATATCGCGGTAATGGGCGAGAGCGGCTCGGGAAAGACCACGCTGCTGAATATGCTGGCGGCTCTGGATCGTCCCACGGGCGGCAGCGTGATACTTGACGGGCAGGACCTCTCAAAGGTCAAGGAATCCAAAATGGCTCTGTTCCGCCGCGATAACCTGGGCTTTGTGTTCCAGGACTTCAATCTGCTGGATACCTTTTCGGCAAAGGATAATATCCTGCTGCCGCTGGTTCTGGCAGGGAAGAGGTATCCCGAGATGAACGAACGGCTGAACGAGGTCGCGCAGCAGCTCGGTCTGACCTCGCTGCTGTCAAAATATCCCTACGAGCTGTCGGGCGGTCAGAAGCAGCGCGTGGCGGCCGCGCGGGCTATCATCACAAGACCTAAGCTGCTGCTTGCGGACGAGCCGACGGGCGCGCTTGATTCCAAAAGCTCCGACGAGCTGCTGGAGCTTTTCGCGCAGATCAACCGAAGCGGTCAGACAATCATTATGGTCACCCACTCCACCAAGGCGGCGAGCCACGCGGGGCGCGTGCTGTTCATAAAGGACGGCTCGGTGTTCCATCAGCTTTACAGAGGGCTTTGCTCTAACGAGGAGATGTACAGAAAAATAACCGACACGCTGACCCTCATCGCCTCGGATAATGCGCAAAACTCAAGGCGCGGAGGTGAGCTGTCATGACGGGACTTTATCTGCGGCTCGCCGCAAGCGGCATACGCAAGAACGGGCGCACCTATATCCCCTATATCCTTACCTGCGCGGGCATGATAATGATGTTTTACATCGTCGGCTTTCTGACCTACGGAACGTTCCTTAACAATATGCGCGGCGGAAATCTTATGAGCGAGATGCTGGGCTTCGGCGTGGTCGTCATGGTTATTTTTTCGGCAATATTCCTGTTTTACACCAACTCGTTCCTTATCAAACGACGTAAAAAAGAGCTGGGGCTTTACAATATCCTCGGCATGGGAAAGCTGAATATAGCGCGGATAATGATATGGGAGACCCTTATTATTTTCGCGCTGGCTATGGTTCTCGGCATTGGCGCGGGTATATTGTTCTCAAAGCTCGCAATGCTTGGGGCGGCTAAAATGCTGGGCGAGCAGACCGCGGTCGCCTTTGAGGTCAATCCCTTTGTTATGGTGCTGGCGATGATATGGTACGGTATAATTTTCTTTCTGATATTGCTCAATTCCCTGCGGCAGGTGTTCAGGTCAAGACCCATCGAGCTGCTGCACAGCGAGAGCACGGGAGAGCGTCCGCCGAAGGCTAAGATAATACCCGCGCTGCTTGGTCTTGCTCTGCTGGGTGGAGCTTATTATATGGCGATCACGATAAAAGACCCTATTACGGCTGTTTTCACGTTTTTCCTGGCGGTCATTATGGTCATAGCCGGAACATATCTTTTATTTATAGCGGGCTCGGTGGCTTACTGCAAGCTGCTGCAAAAAAACAAGAATTACTACTACAAAACAAACCATTTTATCTCCGTGTCGCAGATGACCTACCGTATGAAGCGCAACGGCGCGGGTCTAGCTTCTATCTGCATTTTGTCAACAATGGTGCTGGTAACGCTTTCCTCCACCATCTGCCTTTACGCGGGCGAGGAGAAGATATTGCAGCAGCGCTATCCGCGGGATATAATATTTTCGCCGCGTATGAATCATTCGTTGGATGTCACGCCCGTGTCAATGCGTGACGACGCCATGCCGCGTTTGATAGGATATACTCATGATAAGCTGAGCGAATACGGAGAAGAGCCGCTCAACGAGATAAACTATACCTACCTGACTATATCGGGAGCGTTCGCGGGCAACGAGGTAATACTGTCGCCGCAGTATGACTTCGATCTTTTAGGCGATGTAAGAAATATTTATATTATCCCCGCCGACGAATGCGCGGGTTATACCGGTGAGGACACGGAGCTTGCGGAGAACGAGGCGATGATCTACTGCAAAATGCAGCCCTATGATTTCGATACGATCACGCTTGACGAGTTCGGGACGTTTAATATAGTAAAACAGTCCGAGAGCTTTGAGCTTATCGGCAACGACGTAGCGGATATCATGCCGACCATATACCTTTTCGTAAAGGATATAGGAGTTCTGACGGATATCCACGATTTCCAGCTGGAGGTATACGATTACCCCTCGTCGGTAACCTATTACTACGGCTTTGACCTTGACTGCGACGGGGAAAAGACGCTGGAAATATACGACGATCTTCGCGGGGGCATATGGAGCGCCGACGGACCTTTTTCGGAGGACAGCGGATATTATGAAATTTCGGTCATAGGAAACTGCATTGAGTCGGATCGCGAAGAATTTTACGCGCTGTACGGCGGGCTGTTTTTCCTCGGGATACTTCTGGGCAGCGTGTTCATACTCGCGGCGGTGCTGATAATGTACTATAAGCAGGTGAGTGAGGGCTTTGAGGATAACAAGCGCTTTGAGATACTGCAAAAGGTAGGTATGACAAAGCAGGAGATACGCCGTTCAATAAATTCGCAGGTGCTGACGGTATTCTTTATGCCGCTTATCGCGGCGGGAATACACACCGCCTTTGCGTTCCAGATAATCTCCAAGCTGCTTAGGCTGTTCGCTATGACGGATATGGGATTCCTGGCATTGGTCACGGTGTGCTGCTACATCGTATTCGCGATACTGTATATCGTTGTTTATATAATTACCTCAAGGAGCTATTACAGTATTGTCAGCAGCAAGGAGAGATAAATTCGGAGAGCGCGGCAGCGCATATGAGGGGTAATTAAATATGAAAAAGTCAAAAAAGCTGTCCTACAAAGCCGCGCGCACGCTGAGCCTTGTTGTTATAGGTATATTCGCGGTCCCGGCGGTGATATGCTTCGCGGTTTTGTGGGGAGTGATGGGAGTTACGGATAAGCTGTTGGATAAGCTGGGGGGCGAAACAGTTGATAATTGACAGTGGATAGTTGATAGTTATGGTATCCGCCTTGCGGCGGATAATATCTCAATAATGTGTCGTAAAGCGGCATGCCTTGCACACTATACACGGCGTTTTGCTTGTTCGGAGCGTTGTTATTCGGGGGTTGTTATGAAAGTGATCAAGAAAACGGCTTTATGGATATTCAGAATAGGAATGGGGCTTGCGCTGGCTGCGGTTCTGATACTTGGGTATTTCGCGGTAAAGGGCGCGATATTGTACAGCGATTCTATGGAGGAAAATCCCATGGAAGCGACGGTGGAGCTTATCCGCCAAAGGGAGGACTTCGTGCTTGTCACGGAGCTTCCCGAGTACTACATAAACGCGGTAAAGGCGGTGGAGGACAGGAAATTCGACACCCACTGCGGTATAAATATCCTGTCGATAGGCAGGGCGCTGTGGCACGATATATGCACGCTTTCCTTTGAGCAGGGCGGCAGCACCATCACGCAGCAGCTCGCGAAAAACCTGTTTTTCACCCAGGAGAAAAGACCCGAGCGGAAATTCGCCGAGATATACGCCGCTTTCGCTCTGGAAAAGCAATACAGCAAGAACGAGATATTCGAGCTGTATGTGAATACGATATACTTCGGCAGCGGCTACTACGGTATCGCGGCGGCTTCGGAGGGGTATTACGGAAAATCTCCGTCGGAGCTTACGGAGTACGAATGCGCCATGCTGGCGGGACTTCCGAACGCGCCTTCCGCCTATTCGCCGGACGCCTCGCCCGAGCTTGC
>CAZKJC010000252.1:0-4079 GCA_964552995.1 uncultured Ruminococcus sp. | reverse complement strand
ACACGTTCTTCTGCTCCTGCTCCTTGCGGATTACCTCGTCAATATTGCGAAATCCCGCAAGAATAAAGCTGCCGCGTCCATTATCGCTTTTAGCGATCTTTAAATATGTATATTGAAAATGATGGATATCGCCGTTATCCACTATGCGATAGCTCCCCATATACTCCTCGTTTGCGGTCAGCTCCTCCTTGACCTTATCCAGTGAAAGAGCGTTCAGGAGCTCCTGCCGATCCTCGGGGTGAACGCGGCTGCGGATATATTGTTCAAGGATAGGGGCGTAGCTATGCTCCTCTGTTGAACCCTTTTCCAGCCCCTCGGTCACATAGCCCTCCAGCTTAATGATACGGGCAGTGGCGCGCTCCTCGCTGACGGCATAAACGTTTGTGTAGTCACGGCTCAGCGCTTCAACGATGGCAAGCTGTTCACCCAGCTTTATGTTTGACTGCTCCGTCGTGTGCAGTAGTCTCTTGTTCCACCGTCCCCGCAGATATAGCGCAAGAATAACGCATACGATCAGGGCGAATATAAAGAACACTACGAGCATCATTACCGGATTTGCCTGCATATACTGCATAATGCTCATATCGCCGATCGTATAGGTGGTGTACTTTGAGACCAGTTCATTGAGCGTTTCCACCGACATCTGCTTGATACATTTGTTCAGTATGGTTATCAGCTCATGATCGGTATTATCGCCGACAAACATACAGAAGCTCGTACTTATATCGTTCAGCATGCTGTAATACAGCGAATTGGTGGGATCATGGTTTACAAACAGCTGCGCGGTATAGGCATATACATAGGCGGCGTCCGCCTCCCGATCCAGAACGGCGCGCATAGCCTCTTCTCCGGTAGGATAATCCAGGATCGTATATCCCTCTAAAAACTCCCGCTGAATAAAATCCTTACCTTGAGAGTCCGATACGGCGATGACCTTGATATCGCTTTTTAGATCCTGCCTGGTAACCCTTGCCATTCTCGCCGTCATATAGCTGTTCGTATGAAAACCGCGGTAAACTGCCGCCTCTATGGTGTCACCGGAACTGATACTGTCAATGACCACGTTTACCCCGTTCGTGTCGGCAATAGTGTAATAATCGTCCCTATCCTCCGGAACAACGATCTCATAAGGCAATCCGGCAAGCTCCATGACCGCGGCAAAATAGTCGGGCATAATTCCCTTCAATACCCCGTTCTCCGTATAGGAATAGGGAGCCCTGTCGCCCAGCGCGGTCACGGTGATGGTCTTTTCTCCCGAAACCACCCGGCGGATATACTCCGTCTCACGCTCGGTAAAGGAAAGCGCAGAGGAATAGACCGGCCCGTAATACTGATAAAACAGCACATTTTTCCAATCGCCCTCATTGATATCCATCTGCTCGATGGCGTAATTGATCTCGTCGAGCAGCTCAGTATCTTCCTTTCTGACGATGGCGTAAAAGTCGGCTTCCTCGATAATGTCCAGCGTCTTTTCGTTTTCCGCTTTTCTCAGATTGCTGGAAAGTATAGCGTCCACCTCTCCGCTCTGCAAAGCTGCCGAAAGTATCTCGGAATCGTTATATTCCTTTACTTGATAGGTAAATCCCTTTTCCTCCGCAAATTCCGCCAGGCTCTGGTTCTGGCTGCTGCCCTCTACCTGACCCACGATCATTCCGTTATAGGTTTTGTAGTCGCCGCGGTGAATCTGCGTATTATTTAGCTGCATTGAGAGAACGGTATCGTTTCTGCCGATAGGGAGAGAAAAGGCGAAGTGCTCCTCGCGCTCCGATGTCCTGCGGGCGGAGGTCACAACGTCGATCTCGCCGTTTTCCAGCATATCAAGCATTTCACCCCAGGCTCTGTCATAGCCCGTGTATTGAAAATTCAATCGGGAATATTCGGAAACGAGGTTAAGAAATTCAATGCCGTATCCCGTCAGCCTGCCATCCTCGTCCTTCATGTGGTAGCCCTCAAAGCTGAAAATGCCTGCCTTGACCGTCCGGTTATTGGACTGTACCTCATCGGCGAACACCGTTACGAAGTTGGATAAAATGAGTACAAGGCATACCGTAAATGCCGTGATCCTTTTCATGCACATCACGCGCGCCCTGTTCGCGGCACGCACTGCTTTTTCCCCACGAGCGCCGTGTTTCGCCGGAAATGCCTTTTTATTTTTTGAAATGTTCCGCATACTACATCTCCTTGTCAATTCCAAACCGCCATTCTTAACTTTCGTTTTAATATATGGCGATATATCGGTTTCGATATTACGGACACCCCTAAAAACCGCTTTTCCCCAATAAGGTTTTTAGAGGTGCCCTCTATAATAAAGGCAACACCGCACAAAGACCGCGCTGCGCGCTTTGTACGGCACTTGCTTGCATGCATTATGCGCTTCGCGCAAAACGCTATTTTCCGTCATCTTGTACAAATTCTCCTTGGCGGGCGTCAGCCAGCCGGCGTTGAACTTGTACAATCTGACGAAAATCGGGTTTTCGCGGAAGCAACGCGTATTCAAGCGAAAACTACCGGCGCAATTGCCGCACAATCTCTGTGCGGTGTTGCCTAAATCTCAAAAGTATTGATCGCTGTGCGGCGCGCAGCCCTTGCCGCATAGTGATACGGCTTTTCAACATATCTGTTCGTTAAGATAATATGCAATTATCCATTGATGAACAATTACATACATATATTATTATAATGTACTTTTATATTTTTTTCAACCCCCTTTTTGCGTAACATTCCGAAATCCTGTGGAAACGGTAAATTTATCGGCGTTTTCTCTAAAAAGTATTGGCTTTTTTTGTTGATTTTTACATTATTTTAATTCGTGCTGTGCAAAGAAAAAAGCTGCATTCTGCGGCGTTTTGCACTAAAAATGCGGCTTTCAGCTTATGATAGGCAAGCAGGTTCACGCTCTGACTGCGGAAATAATTTCGCTCAAAGATGAACGCACCTCTTTATTCAAAACTGTTGAGGAAAAATCGCAAGAGTTATCTGAACTTCGTCACGAGCTGACGGAAACAAAATCTTTGCTGTCCTTTTTGCGTGAGAAATTCGACAGGGTTATGAAATTTATCGAGAGCCTTAACTTGAAACAGCGGCTTGAAGAATTTTTGAAACCTATTCAACATAATCGATAAAAAAATTGCGCGTATTTCAAAATACATCTTGACTTTAAAGCAAGGAACAGCAACAACGACACCGAGCGATATGCGAATAGTGGTGATACCCGCGAAAGCCCGTGAGGAAACTCAACGAACGTCACGCTTAAAAGTAGCAGCATACTGCCGTGTCAGCACGGACCAAGAGGAACAGGAAAGCAGCTATGAGGCGCAGATCAGTTACTATACCGAAAAAATAAATAAAAACTCGGATTGGCAGATGGCGGGTATATTCGCAGATGAGGGCATTACAGGGACACAAGCAAAAAAACGTCCCGAATTTCTGAAAATGATAATGCTGTGCCGTCAGAGAAAAATCGATGTTGTACTTACGAAATCACTGTCAAGATTCGCCAGAAATACAGTGGACAGTCTGAACTACATACACGAGCTGAAATCGCTTGGTATAGCGGTTATCTTCGAAAAAGAAAATATAAATACGCTCGAAACCGACACCGAGATGATGTTGACGATAATGTCATGCTTCGCCCAAGCAGAGTCGTGCTTTTTTGGGGGAGGATAAGCTATGAGCAATTATGATTATTCGCCGGATTTCCAGTGCGATCAGACAGGATGGGTACCGACGCGGTTAGTTTTCGATTGGGACAAAGAAATTGCGTGGTTGGAACTGAACGATTCGTTGCCGCCTGTTCCCGATTTTGAAGCGGCGTGGAAAGAAGCGAAAAATGCTTGTAAGGAATGGGGCAAGAGGACTTGCCGCGACGCCGATGATTATAACAGGCTTTTGAACTGGAGCTGGCAAAGCTTCTAATGGCAGACAGCAAGACAACGGGAGATGTACAGGCAAGGCTGAAGCGGCTGTTCGCGGGAACGATCGAGCAAATGCTTGAGGCGGAAATGGACGAGCATTTGCGCCGTTTTGAGAGTCTGAATAACGAACCGTGTAAATGCCAAGAATAACCATAAAAGATATGG
>CAZKJC010000251.1:0-4094 GCA_964552995.1 uncultured Ruminococcus sp. | reverse complement strand
AGTTTGAGCTTAACGACAAGGAGGGAGCGGATATCCGCCGCGAGGTGTTCAAGCGTATGGCGCAGCGCAATTATCCGATTTTGCTTATGAGGAGCAGCGAGCTTACGCTGGAGGAGATATTCCTCAAGCTCACCACAGGCGATTTTTACGGAAATATCGAGAACGGAGCGAAGAAATGACAGCGATACTGAAACGCGAATTTGCGTCCTATTTCACCTCGCCGCTGGGGTATGTGTATCTGGCGGTGTTTTACGGATTTTCGGGACTTTTTTTGTGGCTCACCTGCCTTTCCACGGGATCGGCGAGCCTTTCCAGCACATTTTTGTGGATGTTCTTTATAATGATGATACTTATCCCCGTGCTCACCATGAGGACAATGGCGGACGATAAGCGGCAAAAGACCGATCAGCTCACCCTCACGAGCCCCATCAGCCTGTTCGGGCTGGTAGCGGGAAAGTTTCTGGCGGCGTTCGCGATATTCCTTATCGGAGCGGTGATAATGCTGATCTACGCGGTGTTTCTTTCGTCGGCGGTAGCCAACGCGGGGAACGTTTTCGGCTGGGCGTCGGTCTGGGGGAATCTCGTCGGGATAATCCTTATGGGCGGAGTGTTTATTTCCGCGGGAATATTCATCTCGGGACTCACCGAAAACCAGATGATAGCCGCCATCGGCAGCATTGGCGCGAATATTCTGCTCTGCCTGTTCGATATCATTTCGGGGTACGTTCCCGTGCAGTGGCTGAGCGACGTCATAAACTCCCTGTCGGTATTCTACAAGTATCGGGAGTTCACCTACGGAATTTTCAGTCTTAAGAATATCCTGTTTTTCTTAAGCCTTATTGTCATATTCAACTTCCTGACGATGCGCGTCATAGAACGCCGCCGCTGGAGCTGAGAAAGGACGTGAAGTTATGAAGAAAGACAAGAATATCGAAAATATAGAAGCCGAGGTCAAGGAAGCGGATACCGCGGAGGATACCAAAGCCGCCGCTCCCGAAAAGGCTCCCAAAAGGAAAAGGTTCAACGTCCGTTCCTTCAAGCGCGGCACGCTGTCGGTGGTGCTTACGGTGGTATTTATCGCGGCGGTCGTCGTGGTCAATGTTATCGTGGGATTGATCTCGGAGCGCTTCGACACTACCGCCGACCTGACGGACGACGGGATATACTCCCTTGAGGAGAGCACGGAGAAATACCTCGCGGAGCAGCTTACAAGCGACGTGAGCTTTACGGTGCTCACTCCCGAAACGGAGTTCGAGTCCCGCAACACCGCCTACAAGCAGATAAACGAGCTTCTGAAAAAGATGGAGATGGCAAGCTCCCATGTTTCGCTTAAATATCTCGATCTCAATCAGAACCCGAATTACACCTCGCAGTTCACCTCGGAAACGCTGTCGACGGATTATATCGTGGTTGAGAGCGCCAAGACCGGCAGACACAGGATCATAAGCCCTACGGAGTACTTCCTTTTTAATGAGGAGTATCTGTATTATTACGGCAGGCAGGTGATCGAGGGCTCGAATATCGAGCAGGCGGCGGTGTCGGCTATGATGTACGTTTCAAACGACGATCTGGTGAGAGTGGCGTTCACCGAGGGCTACGGAGAGCAGGACAGCTCCACGCTGCAAACTCTGCTCACAAGAAACGGCTACGAGGTGGAGAGCCTTAATCTCACCACGACCGGCGAGATAGACGGCGATATAGACTTCGTGGTGATGTTCGCTCCCTCAATGGACGTGGACAACGAGCACCTCACAAAGCTGGATAAATTCCTGGATAACGGCGGCGCGTTCGGAAAGACCCTGCTGTACTTCGCTTCGGCGGAGCAGCCGCAGACTCCCAACCTCGAGGCGTTCCTCAACGACTGGGGAATTTCGATAGGGAACTCGGTAATAGGGCAGAGCGATATGAATTACCTTATCAGCCAGTTTACCGCCTACGCGCACTTACAGCAGATATGCGATACCCCCTACGCGGGGAACACCTACGGCTCGCAGCTTTATTACTACGGCGCGAATATGCGACCCATTACCCAGATATGGGGCGGCGATTCCCGCGGCGGCGTGGAGCAGCAGGTGCTGATACAGACCTATGACAACGCGTTCCTTTACCCGCTCGACACAGACGAGGAATTCAGCCTGGACACGGCGGAGAGCGGAGTGTTCATCGACGCTATCGCGGCGTACAGAGTACACTCCACCACGCAGGAGATAAGCACCGTTGCGGCTTTCGGCTCATATCAGATGGCTGACGTGAGCTTTATGTCGATGAGCAACGGCTCAAACGCGGATTTCTTTATAAATATGTTTAACTATATTTCCGGCAAGGAGGACAGCATCACCATCAAGTCCAAGTCCTTCAGCAATGTCACCTTCGATATGAACGTGCGGACCGCTACCGTTCTCGGTATCATTCTGTGCATAGTCGTGCCGGTCGTGGTAATTGTGCTGGGTATCGTTATCTGGGTTCGCAGGAGGCACAGATAAATGAAGCTGTCAAAATCAACAAAAACGGTCATTATCGCGGCGGGAGTGCTGCTCGTCCTCGGCGTGCTGCTGATGGTACTGCTGCTCACCAAGCCCGCGGAGGAGGAGCTCCCCGAGGAGTCTGTTTCCTCCGAGCCGAGCACCGCGGTGACCGTGACCGATAAAGAGCCGGAGGACGTGCAGACGCTCACCGTAAGGAACGAGAACGGCGAGTTCACGCTGGACCGCGCCGAGCGCGTGGTAACGTCCGCGGACGAGGAGGGCAACATTTCCTCCGAAACACAGGTATACTGGACGAGCGAGGAGCTTCTCGGGGTATCCCCCAACGATACCACTATAAGGGCGTTTGTCAATAATATGGCGGGACTTTCCACAAGAGAGCTGGTGGAGGAAAACGCGGAGGACCTGGAGAAATACGGGCTGGAAAGCCCCTTGTCGCAGGTCGAGGTGAAGTTTACGGACGGCAGCTCCGCTTCGCTGTGCTTCGGCATACAGAATCCCGCGGCGACAAATTACGCGTATTTCCGCATTGCGGACAGTCGCGACGTTCACCAGGTAAGCTATTACTCGGTGGGGAGCGCGTATAATGATATACGGGACTTCGCGAGCCTTACCATGACGGAGGGCTATTCCCAGAACGATCCCAAGGAGCTTGACTACCTTATAATAGAGCGCAAAGACCTTGACGAGCCTGTGGAGATACGCTATATGTTCGACGTTGCCGAGGCGGCGGAGGACGAGGACGCGATAATAACCACCTTTAATTCTCACCGCTTTATAACTCCCATAAATACAGAGGTAGACGCGGTAAAGGGTCAGACGCTGTGCTACGGCGTTTACGGACTTTCAATGACCTCCTGCCTTGCGCTGGAGCAGACGGAGGAGAACCTGGCGCAGGCGGGTCTGGACGATCCCTACTGCAAGGTGACCTTTAAGTATGGCGGGAAGCGCTATGTGCTGCGGCTCGGCAATGAGATAGTAAATGTGACCGAGGCGGAGGGGGACACTCCCGCGCTGACGACGGTAATAGGCTATTACGCGATGATAGAGGGCGTTGAGGGCATTTACGCGATAGACAAGGCGAGCGCGCCCTGGTATGATTTCACGCTCGGCAATGTAATGAGCCGCCGACCCATCTCGCCGTATATCTACACGGTGGATACGCTGGAGATAACCACGGAGCAGGGCAGCTATCTGTTTAAGGTAGAGGGCGATGCCAATAATAACACCATCACCTGCAACGGTGGGGAGGTAGCGGCGGACGGCTTCAGAAAGCTGTATCAGTATCTTATAACGTCGATAGGCGAGGAGCTTTACTTTGAGGAGCGGAGCGACCCGTTCATTACGGTGAAATTCCGCTACCGCGACGGTTACGAGGACACCTACGGCACGACGGAGGACGTTATAGAGTTCTATCGCTCCGACGACCGCAAGAGCATTATTGCCGTAAACGGCACGGTGCTTTTCAAGGTTCGCGAGGTCTACACCACGCGGCTTCTGGAGAATTTGCAGGCGGTGCTTGACGGCGGCGAGGTCGAGCTTAACTGGTAATACTAATTTATAATCTCCGTATAGACATCTTTGCAAAAATCCCACACCTATCGCGGCGTA
>CAZKJC010000250.1:0-4100 GCA_964552995.1 uncultured Ruminococcus sp. | reverse complement strand
TCCGCTTCGCTCCGTTTTCACAGCGGCTTGCGAAATTTGCCCTGCGTTTATTATATTATCTAAAGCAAATTCTCGCACCGTGCGGAACAAGTCCGCACTAGCCCGCTATGAAAACTCCTCTTTGCTTCGTTTTCACAGCGGCTTGCGAAATTTGCTCCGCGTTTATTATATCGTATAGATATCCAAGCATTTAAGCGCTTCCGATTGTACTTCAATAATACGTTTCACGAATTTGAGTTACAGACTTCCGTCCGATATTGTTGCTTTTATTGAACACCTTTTTATTTCCTCGCGCAGAATAAGCGCCGCGGGCAGCGCGCAGAGCACTCCGAAAACCGCGTAAAGCGCGATATCCGCAACGCGGAATTTAAACCGCGACAAGGCGGGATAAAAATAAAACTCGCCCGCGCCCGCCGCCGTAAGAGTAACGCAGGCTATCCCGCAGATCGCAACAACGACCAGCAGGAAAATATCGCGGCTCGTAAAGCGGCAGTCGGAATAAAATCCGCGTCTGCCCGTGCCGTAGCCGCGCGACTTCATGGAATCCGCGGCGGACATGGCCTCCTCGGAGGAATAGCTCAGCGCGGCGGAGAACGCTCCGAGATGATCTTTAACGGAGCTTGCGCGGCGAGCCTTGGCAAACTCCGAGGTCCTGCTTATAAAAAGCGGCACGAAGCGCACCGCGCAGCTCAGAACCAGTCCGGCGGAGGGGAGAATGCTCCCGAAGATCCATATATATTTATCGCTTGTCATAAAGCGCGCCGCAGCAGCTCCCCACAGCACAACGGCTGTCAGCATTACTCCGAATGCCGCTCCGTACAGTATCGCCTCCAGCGTAAAAGCGGTATCTCCAACGAAAAACAATGGGGTAGCTCCCCTATGGGAGAACAGCGGGTTTGTTACCGCCGCAAGCGCCGCCGTCAGAAGAAGCCACGGCGTTCCGCGCAGCCGCCCCGACAAAGCCGCCGTGAGCACCGCTCCCGCAAGAGACTCCGATAAAATTATCGGATCGCGGCTGAAAATCGTCATTCCGATAACCGCAAGGAAATACAGAAAGCATGGTATCGGGTGAAGTTTTTCAAGAGTTCGCATTATTTCCCCCCTGATATTTGCCAGCAAAGCGGGAGTAAAACTCGGATTTCTCGTTCCGTCGGTCTGCCCGATGTTTCGGGCGTTTTACCGCCGCAATATTCAGTTCAACTCACCGAAACCGCCCCTTAGGATCGTCGCGATCATTCCCTCGCAGCCCGCTTTTATATCGTCGTATGTGCGCTCAAAATCCCCCGTATACCAAGGGTCGGCGACGTCCTTGTTTCTTTGGGGAGCGCCGATCTCGGCATAATCCAGCAGCTTATATATCTTGTGATCGGGGTCGCCCCAGAAGCGCAGCATATTACGGAGATTTGCCGTGTCCATTCCGAGCAGCAGGTCATACTCCTCGTAGTCGCTCTTTTCTATCTGTCGCGCCCGTTTATCGGAGCAGTCGATCCCCAGTCGGTTCAGCACCTCCCGCGTTCCCCTGTGCACGGGGTTGCCGAGCTCCTCCGTCGAGGTCGCCGCCGAGGCGGTCACTACCCCCGTTATCCCCCTTTTTTGCAGAAGATCGCGCATTATGTATTCCGCCATCGGACTGCGGCAGATGTTGCCGTGGCAGACGAATAGAATTTTTAGCATTTTTATTTTCCTTTCCGAATCGCCGTGCACTGCGTTTTGCAAGAAATCCCACAAACACGCCTTTCTAACAGGATCGACTCTAAACGGCAGAATTACACATAATTTAGGGCAATACCGCACAAAGCGCGTAGCGCGGTCTTTGTGCGGTGTTGCCTTAGCAAATCATGACCGTTGTTAGCAGTAAAAAGGGGGTTATTCTGCTTTAAGCTTAAATTTCTCAACCATGCCGTGCATAAGCCGCGACTGGCTTGAAAGCTCCTCGGCGGTTGCCGCGCTTTCCTCGGAGGTGGCCGATGTCGTCTGAACAACGTCCGATATCACTCCTACGCCCTGTCCTACGCGAAGAATGGACTCCGACTGCTGGTGCGAAGCCGCCGAGATACGCTCCAGCATCTCCATAACGCCGCTTACGCTGTCGACTGTGCGCGCCAGCGACTGAGCCGCTTCGTCGACCAGCCCCATGCCCTTGCTGACCGCGTTTCTGGAATCCTCAATGAGAAGCGACGTATTCTGCGACGCTTCTGATGATTTTAACGCAAGATTGCGGACCTCGTCCGCGACTACCGCAAAGCCCTTGCCGGCTTCTCCCGCGCGCGCCGCTTCAATAGCCGCGTTAAGCGCAAGGATATTTGTCTGGAACGCTATATCGTTTATGGTGCTCATAATTGCGCTGATCTTATCGGAGGTCTGGTTTATCTCGCGGATAGCGTCTATCAGCTCCTGCATTTTATTGCTGCTTTCCTCCATATCAACGCTTGCCTTTTGAGCGTTGCTGTTTGCCGACTGAGCGATCTCCGCGTTGCTCTGGACATTATTTGAAATATCTCCTATCGTGTCGGCAAGCTCCTTTACCGAATCAGCCTGCTGAGCAGCGCCCCTGCTCAGCTCCTGCGCGCCGTTCGCGACGTGCTCCGCGCCGGACGCGACCTGCTCGACCGATTCCCTTATACTGTAAAGCGTACTGTTGAGAGAATGGTGTATTGTTTTTATGGATTGCTCGATATCCGTAAAATCTCCCTTATAGGAGGCTGTGATCTCCTCGGTGAAATCTCCCTCCGCCATTTTGCCGAGATGGTGGGAAACGTCCTTTACCATACCCATAAGCTCTTTAACTGTCGTGTCCAGTGCCTGCGTCAGGCTCGCCGTTTCATCCTTGAATCCGAAGTGAGGCACAGGTGAACCGAGATCGCCCTCCGCCAGCTTTTCAAGACGCTCCACGCAGCCTCTTATCGGAACGGATATGGACCTTGCCAGCCTTATCGCCACAATAAGCGACGCCAGGACCACTACGACTATCACAACAAAGGTAATTATAAGGCTTACATCAAGAGATGATTTGAATTCGTGCTGGCTGACTTCGATACATATGCTCCAGTTCTGCTCTCCGCCGATAGGAGCGTAACCGACCAGCTTATTGTCCCCGAAGAAATTATACGAACCGAAGCCCGTTTCACCGCGAAGCATACGCTCATGGACGGCGGCGATATCCGCAACGCCGGGATCGCTTTTCGCTGCTTCGATCATATTGGAGCCTTCCACAACATATGTACTGTCTTCGTGTCCGATTATATTCCCGCGCTTATCAATAACGTAAGCGAACCCGTCGTCGCCCATGCGGAGATCGACAACAATATCGGTAAGGAAATCGGCGTTTATCGCCCCGTAGACGATCCCGTCAAATTCTCCGCCGGTAATTATCGGCACCTCAAGAATAAACACCATCTGCGTGCCGTCGTTCATAATATCCGTGATATAAGGCTTTAACATATCCCTGCAAGTCACGAAGTAATCCATATCCCCGTAATTGTCGCCGGTGGACGCCGTTCCAGACTTGTCCATTTTACCCACATAAATAAACCCGTTCCGCTCCGCCATGTCCGATGTGACCGCGGCAAGCTCTGCGGAAACGGGATCGGATTCGCGGAAAATATCCATCATGGCGGCTTCCTTTAATGGAGACCAGTAATTGTCCATCTTCCACTTTACCGCGCTTGCAGCCATTTTTGTTGCGGGTCCCACCGTTTTTTCCTGTAAAGCGTCAATACCGCTTGCGTTCATAAGCGCCGTTATAACTCCGATCAATACCGAGCCTATCAGAACGACCGACAGCATACGAATAAAAATCTTTGATTTGATAGATCTCACAGTTGTTTTCCTCCGTTTTTCATTTTATTAAAACAAAAAGTCAGCAAAAACCAGCCGATCAGACTAATTATAGCATATATACTATCCAAAATCAATATATTTTTGACGCCGCCAAAAATTTTGTGAGATAATGCCGGCAGCTGCAAAGATGACTTGATAAAGAATCAAAAATATTTTTAAAAAATTAAAATTCGGCTTTTTAAAAATGCCGCGCAAAGCGCGGCAACAGCCTGTATATAAAGTGTTGACAAGAAGCAAATGATTTAAATGGGAATTTCAAA
>CAZKJC010000249.1:0-4123 GCA_964552995.1 uncultured Ruminococcus sp. | reverse complement strand
CCGCAATCTGTTTTTTAAGGAGATTACATTCCTTGAGGGCGGAGGCTGCACCGGCGTCTACGGCAGCGAGGTCATAAGAGGCAGCGACAAGCAGGTCTGGACAAAGGGTTATGTTCTGCGCAAATGGAACAGCTCCGCCTGCGCCTATGAGATAGTGCGGTCGGGAGAGAGGGAATACCTTATCATCGAGTGGAAAAGCGGCGATTACCGCTGGGGTGGCTTCGACACCGATTATTATGTTTTCGTGAGGGGATGACCCCGCAAATAACAAAAAGGGCTCGGGGATATCTCCGAGCCTTTATATCAATCCTTTTCTTTGATATGAACATCAAGCTGATTAAAGGGAATTACGATCCCGTTTTCACGGAACGCGTCAAAAACCTGTTCGTTTGTATCGTATACCACGTTCCAGTAATCGGGAGTCCTACACCAGGGGCGGGCAGCGATGATGATCGCGCTCTCGCCCTGCTCTTTCATGCGTACAAGCGGCGCGGGATCGTCCAGCACAAGCTCGTTGTTTTCGAGAATTTCAAGGATAATTTCCCGCGCTTTACGGTAATCGCTATTGTAGGATATCGAGTAGGTGAGGTCCACGCGGCGGGTCTCGTTGTTGGAATTATTGATAACGACCGCGTTTACCGCCTGCCCGTTCGGGATAAATATCGCTTGATTTGAACCGGAATCCAGCCGCGTGTGGATTATTGATATCTGCGAGACTGTGCCCTCCGTGCCGTTTACATTGATATAATCCCCTATCTTAAAGGGCTTCGTTATCATCAGCATAAACCCGCCGGCGACGTTGGACAGCGAATCCTGCAAGGCAAGACCGATCGCAACGCCCGCCGTTCCAATAACGGTTATTATCGAGGTGGAGGGAATGCCGAGGATAGACAAAACTATCGTGATAAGCAGCACATAAAGGATAATTTTCGCCACCTGCGACACGAATTTCTTTACCGTGACCTCCAGCTTTGTCCTGCTCATTCCTTTTGAGATAAGCCACAGGCACAGCTTGGTGATAAGCAGCCCCAGCACCAGGATCAGCACCGCGAACAGTATGGTCGGGATAGCTGAGAGAATAGATTTGCCGAGGTTTACGAAAAACTCCCCGATCGCGGAAATGGTTTCCTCGGGCTTCTCCACCAACTCCTGAACCGCGTCGTTCAGCGTTGCCTCGTGAGTAGGCGAAACGGCGGTCTCGGCGCTCTCCGACATAAAAACAAGCCAATCCATTATCCGAATGTTCTCCTGAATTCAGCCTCTGCCGCTTCCGCGTCGCTTTCTCTTATCAACACCGAAATTTCGTCAATGCCCGTTGTGATAAGCAGGATCATTGCGTTTATACGGTTGAGCATTTCAAAAACCTTTGCGGCAAAGCCCGCCTGAGTTTCCATTTCGTCGGATTTAAGAACAATCTTGCGGTTTCCGCTGTTTATCATCGGAACTATACCGCACTTCTCCTTGAGCTCCTTTATAACGCCGAGCAGCTTTGGCATTTCCTCGTCGTCCACGGTGAAGCCGAAGCTGAATATCTCCGAGGTGGGGGCGGTCATGGAGATCATGTCTATATTTATCCCCGCGTTTGCCACGGCGGTGAGAGTGTCCTCCATGATGGTCTTGTACAGCGGAACATTATTGAAAGATACCGCCGATACGCTTTCGGTAACAGAAATACTCATAATCAATTCTCCTTAATCAAATCAGACATCGCGTACATTCCCGCGGGCTTACCCGCCAGAAATACCGCCGCGTTCACCGAGCCCACCGCGAAAACCTCTTTGCTCTGCGCCGAGTGGGAGAGGGTGATGACCTCGTCATGTCCCGCGAATATTATGTCGTGCTCGCCGACGATAGTTCCGCCGCGCACGGAGTGCATTCCTATCTCCTCCTTGCCGCGGGGCTTTCTTACGCTGTGGCGGTCGTATACAAAATGCTTTGTGTTGCCAAGCTCCTCGTTTATCGCTTCCGCTATCATGATAGCCGTGCCAGAGGGAGCGTCCTGCTTTAGATTGTGGTGCTTTTCCAGAATCTCGATATCAAACTGTCCGCCGAGTATCTGGGTAGCCTTTTTAGCAAGCTCCACCAGAAGATTGATACCGAGCGACATATTGAACGTGAAAAAAATCGGTATCTGCGCCGAAGCCGCGGTTATCTGCGCGCGCTGCTCGTCGGTATAGCCCGTTGTGGCGATAACGGCGGGGACGTTGTTCATCTTGCAGTAGCTGAGTATATCGTCCAGCGCGGAGGGGTGAGAGAAATCAATAATCACGTCCGGCTTTACCGTTATGTCAAAAACGGAGGAATATACGGGGAAGCTGTCATATTGATCTCCGACCTTATCGATCCCCGCGATGATCTCGCAGTCCTCCCGCTCCTTGCAGAGATTGGCGATGACGCGCCCCATTTTTCCACAGGCTCCCGTTATAGCAATCCTTATCATTTTAACGTCCTTTCTTATTTAAAAAATTTCAAAATTTCCGATAATCATACTCCGCTCACTACGTTCGCTGCGCATGCTTATCGGAAACCGCACAGCATTTTGCCATTAAGGCAAAATGCGCGGCTTTTTGAAATTCGATCCGTGGGCTTTATGTTGCTCTTTGCGCTTATTGTCGTAATTTTTACTTGACTTTTCCGACAAGCCCCATCTGCTCCATAATACCGCGCAGCCTGTCGATCTGCTGCTCGTCCATAGAGCACAGCGGCAGTCTGCATTCGCCCGCCTTAAAGCCCATTATATTCAGCGCTTCCTTGACGGGAATGGGGTTCACGTCCATAAACAGAGCCTTTTCAAGCTCCAGCAGCTTTTTCTGTATTTCAAGAGCCTCCGCGGGTCTGCCGCCGAGAAAGCTCATTACCTCGTCGTGCTTTTCCTTGGGGCAGAGATTCGCGGATACGGATATAACGCCCTTACCGCCTAACGCCAGGCAAGCCAGCACCTCGTCGTCGTTGCCAGAATAGATGTCCAAGTCGGTATAAGCGGAGACCTGCATTACGGTGTCCATATTGCCGCTTGATTCCTTGGTAGCGACGATATTCGGGTGCTTTGCCAGCTCCTTATAGGTAGCGGGGGAGATACTAACGCCCGTTCTCGAGGGAACGTTGTACAGCACTATCGGGATATCCACGCTGTCCGCGACAGCGGTAAAATGCTTTACCAGCCCGCGCTGCGAGGTCTTGTTGTAGTAGGGAGTGACCAGTAGCAGAGCGTCCGCGCCCATAGCTTCGGCTTCCTTTGAAAGCTCGACGGCGTAGGCGGTGTCGTTGCTGCCCGTGCCCGCGATAACCGGAATTTTTCCGTTGACGCGCTTTATGCAGCTGCGGATAACCTCAACATGCTCCTCGTCCGTCATAGTAGCGGATTCGCCGGTCGTGCCGCATACGACTATCGCGTCCGCGCCATTATCGAGCTGATAATCCACCAGTCGTCCGAACTCCTCATAATTTATACTTCCGTCCGCGTTCATGGGAGTGGCGATAGCCGTCGCCGCGCCGGTAAAAATAGTCTTGTTGTTAGCCATAAAAACTCCTTTTAGTTGTTGTTAAAAAAGGGTTGATCAGGATTAAATGATTTAAATTGGAATTTCAAAATTTCGTCTGATCACACTCCGTTCGCTCACTGCGCGTGCTTAGCCGAAACCGCGCAGCATTTTTGCCATTATGGCAAAATGCGCGACTTTTTGAAATTCGGATGCGTGTTCTTTATGTTTATATTAGTCGAAATAACCCTTTGCCGCCAGCAGTTCCGCCATCTCAACGCCGCCGCCCGCCGCGCCTCTGAGGGTGTTATGGGACAGGCAGACAAACTTGTAATCATACTGCGTGTCGGGGCGCAGACGTCCGATAGATACCGCCATACCGTTTTCGAGATTCCTGTGCAGCTTTGTCTGTGGCATATTGTCCTCCTCAAAGTAATGCAGGAACTGCTTGGGAGCGGAGGGGAGACCCAGCGCCTGCGGCTCTGCGGAGTATTCCGCCCATATCTTCTTTATCTCCTCGATAGTCGGCTTGTTCTCAAAGCGAACGAATACCGCCGCGAAATGTCCGTCGGAAACGGGAACGCGCAGACACTGCGTGGTGATCTTCGGGGATTCGGTCTTGACGATCTCGCTGCCCTCGATGC
>CAZKJC010000248.1:0-4129 GCA_964552995.1 uncultured Ruminococcus sp. | reverse complement strand
AACATAACAAATTCAACTTCAACAAATTAAAAGGAGAACCACATTGCAAATCTAATAAAATATGCTTGCCAGCATAAATTATCATTTATAGCGCCTGTATTACAAGTTATACCCGCCATAAAATGAATTTTAGAATTTAAAAACTTGCAAAAATCTATTGACTTTTATCCGCCGAAATGCTATAATAATTTCAAGGTTATTCCCGCATATTTAATATCAGAATATCGTATCGGCGATGGGAGAAATTACCATGAAAATATTTATTAACGCGAAAACCGAGGAGCTTTGCGCCAATCTTTCCTCCGCGCTGGAGGAGCTTGGCGCGGAGATATCCTGCGCGTTTGATGATGAAGCGGCAGACCGCGATCTGTCCGGCTTTGACGCGGTAATTATCTCGACCCCGCTGAGAAGCGAATTCGGGCTGAATTACACTGCGGAAGCCGCAAGGCGCACAACGGGCTGCATTATCCTGCTGGCTAAGACCGATATAGCCGAGGACGTCCGCGGTAGAATACGCTTCACGGGCGCGTATGTTCTGGAGCGCCCTTTCTCCAAAACCGCCCTTATACAAACTATCCGTGTTGCAATGCAGGCAAAGGACAGCATTCGCCGCCTGGAACGGGAAAACGCCCGCCTTTCGGGACAAATCGACGATATGAAGCTGATCGACCGCGCCAAGTGCCTGCTGATACAATATCTCAATATGACAGAGGAACAGGCGCACCGCCATATCCAGAAGCTGGCAATGGATTCGCGCCGCCAGCAGCGCGAGGTCGCGGAGGATATCCTGCATACATACAGCGCGATAAACTGAGCAAAAGCGTGACATAATGCTTTTGCTTTTTTTACTTGATTTTTTCGGAAAAATATGTTACAATAAAAAGGCAAAAAGCCGAAACCGAAAGGAGAGCCTCCCCGCGCGGGAGCGTATATCTAATGAGAAAAAATGTCAAGCTGTCAAATAAAAAAGCGGCGAAAGCGCCCGAAAAAGAGCCGTTTTACTTTTTTGTGAAGGATCAGGGTGAGGGCGCAGCGAGGGTGATCGTTATCGTGCTGAAAATAGTCGAGCTGGTACTGACGTCTATCTTCGCGCTGTGTCTGGGGATATTCGGGTCGTTGATAATGATGGCGGAGATAAAAACGGCGGCTATGTATATGTGGCTGATAACCTCGGCGGTGTATGTCATAGGGACGTTCGTGGTCATGCTGGGACATTCAAGGGTAGCCCTGTGTATTCACGGCGCGGCTGCTGTGGGAACGATCGTTACTTATTATCTGTTTCAGGTAATGTTTGCGCAGATACCCGAAAATAACGGTCCGTCGGTGCTGTATATGCCCTGTATTTTTATTACGATCATCACGTTTGTTATAATGCTGCTGATACATCTGCCGAAGTGGTTGGAAAAGCAGGCGGCAAAGGCTCGGGAGATCGCTCCCTCAATATTGTCAAAGGACGAGGAGGAATAACTATGGCTTCGATCATTTCAGATGATATCCGTTTTCATCTTAAGATAAGGAACGGCGACGTAGGGCGGTATGTGATCCTGCCCGGAGACCCGGGGAGAGTTCCGCTTATAGCGAAGTATCTCGACAACGCGGAGCAGATCGCCTGCAACAGGGAGTATAACGTATACACCGGCTATCTTGACGGGGTAAAGGTAAGCGTGTGCTCGACCGGAATAGGCGGTCCATCGGCGGCGATAGCGGTCGAGGAGCTTATCGAGAGCGGCGCGGATACTTTTATAAGGGTAGGCACGAGCGGCGGTATCAATCTTAAGGTAGTGGGGGGAGACCTGCTGGTCGCGAGCGCGGCGGTGCGCAGCGAGGGCACGAGCCACGAGTATATCCCCGACGGCTACCCCGCGGTGGCGGATTTTGAGGTAACAAGAGCGCTCAAGGACGCGGGCGACGAGCTTTCCACCGACGAGGACGGCAATCGCTGTCATGTGGGAGTCGTGCACTGCAAGGATAATTTTTACGGCGAGATCGACCCGAACAACACGGGGGTAGCCTCCAAGCTGAACACGGCTTGGGAGGGATATGTGAAATGTGGCTGTCTGACGAGCGAGATGGAGTCGGCGGCTATATTCTCGGTGGCGCTGCTGCGCGGAGTGCGCGCGGGCGCGGTCATGACGGCGCTCTGGAACGTTGAGCGCACCAACGCGGGGCTTCCCGACAAAAACTGCGACAGCACGGACAGGGGGATACGGTGCGCGATAGGGGCGGTAAGGAAGCTGATAGCAAGGGATAATTAAGAGGGATATTTTTTGATATTTTTGTTGACACTTGGGCTGTTGTCCTTGACCATGGCTTCTTTCCTGCTCGGCTCCTATATAAGTATTATCAGAAAGCGCAGATGCGTAGGGAAAATTTGCGGAATAGATGGTCGGTGTTCTCCGCAAGCGTTGGGCGTCATGGCTTTTCATATTGAGGTGCAATTTAATGACGATGGACAGGACATAAAACTCGTTGCTTTGAATAGTTTTATTGTGCTCCCATTTTTTGAGAAGATGATGCTTTCAAAATTAAAGAAGCATGTTGGCAGACAGGTACACATTTATTTTGACCCAGATAATAACGCACGAGTACTGCTAAGGGAATATATGTGGAAAGAATTTTTAATGTGTTTTTTTCTGTTGTTATTGGGGAGTATGCTGATTACGGCAGGAGTTGTATTTGGGAAATGACGGTAAGAAGTAAATCATGCGGAGATGTGTTTTCGGCGGATATAGCGGAGCTTGGCATAAGTCAGATGTATTTGTGCGAGGAAAGAGTGTTAGGCGTCGAAAAGTGGTTTGATACGGCAAAGGCTGAGGAATATGTGCTGCCCGTTTTTGATTTCGGAAACGGGCGGTTTACGCTTACCGACGGACATTCCCGCGCGTTCGTCATGCTGAAAAACGGCGTGAAGTCCGTATCGGTACGGCTCGATGATGACGAAATGATAACCTCGGAGCTCGGGCAGCGGCTGTATAAAAGGGATATTGAATGGTGCGACGAGCGGGGTCTGCGCAATATAGCCGACCTTTCGGAGAGGATAATTCCCGAAAAAGCGTTTGATGTGCTGTGGCGGCGGCGCTGCGGACGGCTTTACAATCTTTTTACTGCTGATAATATTGACACGGCAAGCGCTGAAAAGCTGTTTCCACACTTGACGCTTTACGGCGCGGGAACGGACGGGGAACTGTATTTCGAGGACGGCGACAGGTATTTTGTTTATAAAAACGGAGAATTAACGGAGGATCCCGATGTTCGATACGATCTTGTTTGACCTTGACGGAACGCTAACAAATCCCTTCGTGGGGATAACGGGCGGGGTCATGTACGCTCTTGGGGAGCTCGGATATGACTGCCCGCCGAGGGAGGAGCTGACAAGCTTTATCGGACCGCCTCTTTTTGACGAGTTTACACGCCGTTTCGGTATGAATGAGGATACCGCTCGTGAGGCAGTGCGGCTTTACAGGGTATATTACGCGGAGCGAGGGCTTTACGAAAACGAGCTTATCGGCGGCGCGGAGAAGCTTCTTGCGGAGCTGAAGCGGAAAGGGAAGAGGATATGCCTTGCCACTTCAAAGCCGCTGGCATTCGCGGAGAAAATTTTACAATATTTTAAGGTGGACGGATATTTTGATCATATCGGCGCGGCGACTATGGACGGGAAAATCGGAACAAAGGAAGAGGTTATCCGTCTTGTGCTGGAAAATACGGGTGCGAAGCCGCGCGAGTGCCTTATGGTCGGAGACAGATTTCATGATATTGTAGGCGCTCATAAAACCGGTATGGAATGCGCCGCGGTGCTGACGGGCTTCGGCTCGTGGGAGGAGTTTGAGGAGTACGGCGCGGATCATATCTGCGGCAGCCTGTCGGAAGTAGCGGAGCTTGTATAACAAAGTCGGGCACATAACGCACACGTATCAAAGGGGCGCAAATATTCAAGCCACAAACCGCCCACGCATTAAGGGGCGTTCAAAACCGAGCCGCAAAACTCCGCCGCATCAGAATTTCAAAAAGTCGCGCATTTGCCGAACGGCAAATGCTGCGCGGTTCCCGCAATCGACCGCAGGGAATGAGCGTAGCGAATGACCGAGGATCGCTTGCGGGAATTTTGAAATTCTTTTAAATAATTTGC
>CAZKJC010000247.1:0-4130 GCA_964552995.1 uncultured Ruminococcus sp. | reverse complement strand
GCGGTCTCGGAGGATTCCGTATAGCTTACGATCACATCGCAGCCCTCCGCGGCAAGAGCGTCCACCGCCTTGCGTATCTCGGCGGGTTCGGTAGCCGTAGCAGCCACCACCGAAGCGTCCTCATACACAAGCTGCGCTCCGAGCGTCACGGCATTTATAAACGGAGTATAGTAGAACTGCCCTACGTCCGCGACTACGCCGACCTTCTCACTCTCGGAATTGAACGCCGCCGCCAGTCCCGCAACATATCCCGCCTGATAGGGAATCTCGGTATAGGCGTAAATATTCGCGCTGCTCACATGAGTGCCCATTGACACGAAGTTTATGTTCATATACTTTCCCGCCACGCTCGTGACCATGTTCGCGTAAACGGGGCTTGCGGCAACGATATAGGTGCAGCCGTCCTCCGCCAGCGTTTTTACCGCCTCCGAGAAGTCCGAAATGGTAACATTATCAATGTACTCTGTAATAAGATCGGAATGCCCCGCCGCCTTGAGCCGCTGGAGATTGATCTCCTCCGTGGTGCCTCCGTCGTCGGCTCTTCCGTTGAAGATATACCCCACCTTAACGGTTTCCTCTGCCGGCTCCGAGGTAGACGCCTCGGCAGTTCCCTCGCCCGTTGCCGTATCGCTGTCGGTATCGCCCTTGCAGCCCGTTACCCCGAGCGCCGTGCATACCGCCAGTAAAGCCGCGAGCCTTTTCAATCCCTTTGTCATATTGAAATAGCCTCCTTTAAAGAGAATATTATCGTGGATACTTATCGCGTAAAAAATACGCTATGTTTATTATAGCACACTTTTCCGTAAATTGCAACCTCAAAGAAAATTTTTTTGTGGTCGGAGATCATGTCACGATTTGTATTTCTCCCGCCCCGCTGAATATCACATCGGGCTTTTCCGCGGTCGGAATATCCTCCTCTTGCCGCTCGCCGCTGATCTGACCGTTTCCGTAATACCTGAACGCGAGCCACTCCCGCATTTTCGCGAGGGTCTCCGGAGTAGCCGCCGTTATGCTGTCGCCGATATGAAATATCCTGACCGTTCCGCCGCGCATCACGAGCTGCCGCGCCAGCGCGAACGCCGCGTCGCAGCACTCCGAAAGCCCGCTCTCCGTGATAAGAAGATTCGTGCTCGCCAGCCCGCTCGATTCGTCCAGCCTTACCATAAGCCGCCGCTTTTTTGCCGACAGCTTATAATTTATGCGCCGCAGGGGGTCTCCCGGGAAATACTCCCTGTGCTCATACCCCGGCATACCGCCCGACAATACCGGACGGCCCTCCTCCGCCTCATCGTCCTCCGACGGCAGAGTTTTCACTATCACCTCGGGTCCCGAATACTCTATCGGTCGCGGGGTTACCGCGATAAGCGCCGTTTCCGACAGGTTGACCCGCAGACGGATAATGCTCCAGAAATCCCTTAACGCCGCCGATCGGGCGGTAACAGTGTTCATGCCGCTGCGCTCCGCCCTGTAATATCCCGTCACCACCGCCTGTCGGCGGAACAGCAGCGAGGTCTGCACCACCGCTTCGGCGCTGCCGCATATTCTGATCTCGATAAACGGCAGAAAGCAGAAGCCGTTCTTGCTCACCACAACGTCGTACCCGATCCTGTCGCCGTACTCCGCGAACTCCGCGCGGGACCTCAGCTCCACCGTGAAATTCTTCCGCGAAAACACGCAGGTGAGCGCCGAGATCAGTCCCACTCCCACCAGCACATACACCAGCGCCCAGCCTATGCTCCCGTTAATGAAAACGAGAAAGAGCAGCGCAAATGCCAGCGCCTGTATATAGCTTGCGATATGCGTCATTTCCTCATTCTCCTTTTCATTTTCCTTATCTGCTTATAGCAGCGCAGAAGTCCCTTGGTATCCGCCGCGCCGCCGCTGCCGTAGAAAAGCTCGTCCGCCGCGCCGCATATCCTGTTCGCCTGCTCGGGCAGGGAAAGCGTTCGGGTTATGATATCGCGCACCTCGCCGACCGCGGTGCTTTCGGGATTTTTCCCGCTTATTGAAGCCGCCAGCGCCCTCGTGCGCAGATATACCCCGCGTATCCTGCTTTTCGGGTTTCTCAGGGGGAACGCGGCGGTAAACAGCAGCTCGGAAAGCTGTCTGCGGAATACCATAACCAACACCGCCACAGCTCCCGCCGCTATTACACAGAACAGCAGCAGCCCGCTTTTGCCCTCCTCATTGCTCACAACGGGAACGCCCCTTGTCGGGTCGATCATCATCCATCCATAGCCCTCCAGGTATATTGACGTCACTGCGTGCGCCTGCGCGTCGGTAACATGGAACAGTCCGTCGTCCTCCAGCACCTCCTCCGAAAGATTAAAGCCCTCGGTATAACGCGCGGTAAGCCCCGCCGCTCTCGCGATAAGGGTGGCGGCGGTGGCGAAGTCGCTGCATATCCCCGTTTTGCTGTCAAATATAAAATATTCCGCGTTCACTACCGCCGGAACGAAATCCATATCATACGCAAAGCCCGACTCACTGAACCAGCGCTCTATCGCCAGCGCCTTGTCGTAGTCCGAATCGAGCCCCGCCGTGATCTCCGCGGCGAGCCGCTCTATGTTCTCCGTCATACCCCTCGAGTAGGTCACCTCGCGGTAGCGTTCCGCGAAATCCCTTTCGTCGATAATCGCGTTGGCGGCGGAATTGGTTATTACATTCTCCTCCGCCGCGTCGGTGATGAGCTGCTCGAAATCTATTTTCTCAACCGCTTTGATAAATTCCTCATTTGGCAGATCGGCAAAATAGCTTAACGAATACGAAGCGTTGCTGCGAAGGTTGCTCTCGGTGAATATTTCATCGCGCATGGTCCTGAACGACCGCCCCGAATACCACTGCACGTTCAGCCTGAACGTTTCGCTCGGGTGGATTATCACGCTCGTCTGCGAGCCGTCCTGTATCAATATCCCCATATCCGAGGACAGCTCGTCTGTGCCGTCCTCGATAGCCTTGCCGCTGATATAATTTACCGAATAGGGAACGCTTTCCAGCAGCTCCGCGTACTCCTCCAGCTTTCCCGCCTCCGCCGCGTTTTTCAGCTTGTAGATAAGCTCCGCGGAGCTGTGGTTCGAGGTGCTCTGCCAGTCCGCGTAGCCCGTGTCGAACTCCCTTGACGTGCGCCAGCCGTCGCTGCCGTAATACTCGTCGAACGCCCAGCGCACCACTGTCATAGGCGAGTCCGCCCTTGCGATAAACAGCAGATTTCCCTGCGGGGAATTTCCCCCCGTATTCACCGACGACGACATAAGAAAATTCGTCAGCCGCTCCGAAGCCGCGTAGTATCCGCCCGTTTCGGAGAACACATTATCCAGATACTCCCCCTGCGGAGTTTCGTCGCTGCGCGGTATCACCGCCAGCAGTCCCGCCAGGACAGCTCCCGCCGTCAGCACCGCGCCCAATCTCTCGCGCACCGACCTTTTATCGCTTATGTATATATTCTCCGAGGGGAACTCGGGGTGACCCATCACCGCCGCCGTAGCCGCAAATCCCGCCAGCATAAACACCAGCATTCCCTCGGGAAGCCCCCCCGCCGTTCTCGCCGAAAGTATCAGCGGAATAAACGACGGCAGCATAAGAAAGCAGGGCCTTGGCGAATACACCAGAAAATAGCAGCACGCAAATCCCACAATGACCGAAAACACCACTATGCTTATCCCCGCGAAAAACGGATCGAAAAAGCTCGACGCGGTAAAAACATAATCCATAATACTATTTCCGCCGTGCGGATACTGCCCCATATACAGCAGCGTCATACACGCGAACCCAAGCGCCAGCGCCGCCAGCGACGCGAAGCCCTTGTGCCGTCTCAGCGCGTAAAACAGCATAAACACTCCTATGCTGAGCGCCGTCATCGCGACCGTACATATCACGATCTGACTTCTGCTTATAACATACATCAGCGAAAGGCTTATCGCGGCAAGGTAAAGAAATACCGCCGGATACTCCCTCGCTGTAAAAATCGGCTTTGTTTTGTTCTTCATGTTCCTGTCCTTATTTAAAAGAATTACAAAATTCCCCTGCGCGGGCTTTACATTGCACCTTGCTCGCGTTGCTTACTGCGGTCGCTTTTTGTTGACGAGAAGCAAATGATTTAAAAGAATTTCAAAATTCCCGCAAGCGATCCT
>CAZKJC010000246.1:0-4134 GCA_964552995.1 uncultured Ruminococcus sp. | reverse complement strand
TCCCCCCTCCCCGTAGGTGTCAGCCCCAGTCCGAGCGCGTGAAAGCTCCGCTTTCGCATACCAATAGAACGGATAAACACAATAATTACAACAACATGCGTAGCTCACATAAATTATCATTTATCCTAACATTTCTCTGTTTATGAATATTTCTCCCCCATTTGCCGACAATAACGGTAAAAGGAGGCTGATAAAATGTTCAAAAAAATCATTTCTACCGCGGCGGCGGTCACTGTCCTGGGCTGTGCGGCGGTATACGGAGCGCAGGGCACCGAGCCGAGCTTCAGCGATGAGAGCTGTTTCATACTGCGCGAATACGGCGATACGATGGCTCTTTTTGAGGAGGGAACGGACGCGCCGATAGCGGTATACTCCACCCCCATAACACAGATAAACCCCGCCGACGCCGCTTTGCTGGCTGACGGAATACGCCTTAAAAGCATGAGCGAGGTAGCAAGGCTGCTGGAGGATCTGGAGGTAGAATAACAATGCGCGGAGCATAACGGCTCCGCGCATGTTTTTTAACGATTCTCAAGCTGCTCGCGAACGCTTTCAAAATGCTTTTCGTCGATAGCCTCCCATTCGTCCTGTATTTGCTGTATTATTTCGTCGTGCTTGCCCGAGCAGAAATCTGGCACGTTTTCCTTGCGGTAGTAGCCGATGTCCGTCCTGGTGCACTTGTTGGTGGCGAGAAGCCCCGTGTCCATACAGTAGGAGCGCTCCACTACGGTGGAGTCCGGCGTGAATTTCAGCACCGACGAGGTGTCCTGGATATCCTGCATAACGGTTTTCCATATCGAAGCGACCGCTCGCCAGCCGTCCGAGCTTTTTATTTCCCTCGCGTCGTCGTAGCCCAGCCACAGTACCGCGACATATTCGGGAGTACAGCCCGCAAACAGCAGATTTTTTTCGTCGTTTGAAGTACCCGTTTTTCCTATTACCTCCACATTGTCAAGCTGCGCGTAGTGTCCGGTACCTGTGGGGGAGGTTATGACCGTGCGCATCATTCGGTTGGTTATCCAGGCAGTGTCCGCGTCCAGCGCCTGCGTTCCGAAGAAGTCCTGCTCAAGAATGACATTCCCGCGGCTGTCCAGGACCTTGCTGTACATTTTCGGCTCGTAGTAAACTCCGCCGTTGCCGAATACCTGATAAGCCGCCGCCAGCTCGTAGAGCTTTACACCCTGCGTGAGCGCTCCCAGCGCCATAGGCGAATAAGCTATATCCATTTCGGTAATGGTGGTAAAGCCAAGATTCTGCGTAAGCTGATTGTATTCCACCTGCGGAGTGACCTCGCGGCATACTCTTGCCGCCACGGAGTTAAGGGATTGCCTTACCGCGTCCCACACAAAGGTGAGAGTTCCGTCGCCATAGGCGCCCGCTCCGTTCAGCGTAACGTAGTTCGTGGGCCAGAGCTTTGTGCCCGTGCCTTCGTCGTTGACTATCTCAAATGCCCGATTGGGGACAAGCGTGGAGTAGGTTATGATGTTTCTCTGTATAGCGGTGGAATAGGTCGCGATAGGCTTCATTGTAGAGCCCGGGGCTCTTATCGCCTGGGTAGCGCGGTTGAATACGCCGTTGCCGGGTTTCTCGCCCAGACCGCCCGCTATCGCCAGAACTGTTCCCGAATAATCCATTATAACGAAAGCGGATTGCAGCAGATCCTCGGGCGGAGCGGTAACGTCATAGGACGAAAGTACCGTGTAGGGGTCGGCGTATTTCTCCTCAAGAATATTCTGCATTTCTATATCCATATTGATATAGATCTTGTAACCGCCGTTGTAAAGCTCATTTTTTGCGGAGGTGTAGGTTATGCCCTTTTCGTCCGCGTAGTCGTTTATTACCTGCTCGATCGCCGCGTCGACATACCAGTTCTGCGTTACGGTGTAGTCGCCGTCCCACTTGTACGCCTCGTAACTATCGTCGGCAGCGTCCTCCTCCTGCTGATCCTCAAGCTCCTGCACCAGCGTTCTCACGTCAATATACCCGAACGCGTCGCCGTATACGGGGCGCGCGAAATGCACCTTTTCCACCAGAGCCGCTTCGTATTCCTGCGTGTTGATATAGCCTTGCTCGTAAAGATTTTCCAGCGCGTATACCTGTCGCTCCTTGCACATATCAAGGTCCACATAGGGTGAAAATTTTCCCGGATTTCGTATCAGTCCCGCGATAATAGCGGCTTCCGCCACGGTCAGATCAGCGGCTTCCTTATCGAAATAATACGCCGATGCCGCGCCGATACCGTAAACCGTCTGACCGAACCATATACGGTTAAGGTAGCTCTCTATAATATCTATCTTGGTATATTTTTCCTCCAGGGAAAGCGCGCGGAATATCTCGCGCAGCTTACGTTCCCAGGTGGTCTCGTCGTCGCCGGTGATATTTTTGATAAGCTGCTGCGTTATTGTAGAGCCGCCCTGTCCTGCTGACGAAAGATTGAGCACGTCCGAGCCGAGCGCGTACACCGTTCTTCTCCAGTCCACGCCGTCATGCTCATAGAAGCGCTTGTCCTCTGTTGACACGACCGCGTTGATTATGTTCGGGGACATATTCTCATAGTTGACCCAGATACGGTTTTCCTCCTGAGCCAGCCGCCTTATTTCCACCTCGTTCCCCTCGGAATCATAGGCATAGATAAAGCTGGTGTACTTCATCTCTACGTCGCGGAGATTCGCGTCATAGCTCGTGTCGGCGAAATCCAGCACATAGACCGTGAGCACGGTCACCACGATACACAGCATAATAACGATGATAAGCAGCATTGAGGAAAAAGTCGTGCCGATGATCGTCATAGCGTGTCCCAGATTTTTCATGGCTCTGCTTTTTTTCTTTTTTCGCGGTGTTTTCACCTGCTCCTCGCGTATTTTGATGTATCGTATTTTTTTCTTTTTGCTTCTTGCGTCCATAAATATCACTTCCCATTGAACAGTCGGCGCATATATAAGAGTTTTTGTCATTTTAAGGTAATTTCCCGACAGACCGCAGGTGCGATCCGCCCCTATTTTAACCTATATAATATCACATTACAGCGAGAATGTCAAGTACCTAAGGCTTGTCGGCGGGTAATTTTCACAGCCGTATCACATTTGTTCCGAAGCTATTTCGGCGAGCCTGTCGGCGGATTCTCTCAATACGGAGAAATCGCCGTAGTTGTCGCGGTAAAGCTCTACGATATAGGCGCCGTCGTAACCTGTCGAGGACATTTCTCTTATCAGCCGCGGGAAATCGAAGCCGCCCTCGCCCACGGGCAGGCAGTCGCGGTCGGCGTTCCCGTCGCTGACGTGGCAGTGAACTATGCTGCTTCCCAGCGATTTTATATATTCAAAGGGGTCCTCGCCGCTGCGGCGGGTCTGCTTCAGGTCAAGAACGAAACGGGCGAGGTCGCCCAACTCCCTTTTCATCATTTCCAGGAATTCCAGCCGTCCGCTCATGCAGTAGCACACGTTTTCCTGCGCCACGGTTATGCCGTACTCGCGCCCCGCCTCGGCGAGCAGGCGGAACTGTCGGCAGTAGTGTTCCGGAGAGCATTTGGCGCTTGATATCGCTCCGTGCAGCACGAATATTTTCGCGCCCAGGTCATTCATGCTTTCAAAGAATCCGCGGTACATAGTCATCATTTCGTCTATCCTGCGGTCATAGGTCGAAAAAAGGAATACACTTTCCATCGGGGAGGAAAAGGGGTGGAACGAGGTGACGGTCATACCGTAGCGCTTTTGTGTTTTTGAAACGAGAGCAATGCAGGGATCGCCGCCCTCCGCCATGCTGTTCGCGAACACCTCCGCGTTTTTTATCCCGAGCCTGGCAAGCTCGGCGAATGCGTCCTCTAAGTGCAGAGGATAAAGCGAAGCGGTGGACACGCCGATTTTCATAAAACGACCTTCTTTCCCGATGGATTAAATATAGTATAACATATTTTGCCGTAAAATGCAATAGACTTGTTGCGGTAATGTAAATGATAATTTATGCCGGCACGCATATTTTGTTAGATTTGCAATGTGGAGCTCCTTTTAATTTGTTGAAGTTGAATTTGTTATGTTTATCCGCTCTATTATTTTGGGAAAGCGGAGCTTTCACGCGCTCTGGTCGGGGCTGACACCTTCGGGGGAGAGGGGGGGCGGAATAAAATCCGAACAAAAG
>CAZKJC010000245.1:3227-4147 GCA_964552995.1 uncultured Ruminococcus sp. | reverse complement strand
GCGGGGAATTCTTTTTTTCTTAAAAACTCAAAAGCAATTAGATCAATTTTCGTCAAAAGCGGTAAATCCGATCCACCGATACTCGGCGGTAAGCGGAAGCGAGCTGTCGTCAAAGGCGTTCAGCCAGCCGTCAACGCCCGTACCGTTCCAAGCGTTCATCATGATCTTCGAGGCGGTAGAGGGGATATTTTCCTCGGCGGAGTAGACCTCCTCGCCGTCCACGAACCACACTATCTTGTCCTTGTGCCACTCTATGGCGTAGGTGTGGAAATCCTCCGAGGCGTCAAAGCCCAGATTGTAAAGATACTCGTGATTTCCGACGCCGTTGGTGAAGTAGTTGAATTGTACCTTTGTGGTGTCCTTGCCGAGTATCTCAATGTCGATCTCGTCCCAGGGATTGTTGTCGCTCGGACCGGTGTAGGTGAAGAATGAGGATACCACGCCGTCGTTTTTGATGGCTTTCATCGATACCTCGTATCTTCCGTAGCCGTAGAAGTCCTTTGAACGGTATTCCCCGCCGGAATAGGGTGTGTACACGGGAGCGCTGTCAACATCGATTATGAGCTGCATTTTCCCGTCGTTGAAGGTGACGTTCCTCTTGCGCCAGGTGCAGTTGAACATACTTCCGTTGCTCCAGCCGTCCGAGCATTCAAAAAGCTCCGACGCTCCCTTTGTAAGATCCGCATACATCGTATACATATCGTATTCTCCATGCTCCTCCTCGGGTTCGGCGGAAACAACGGGAGTCTCCGATGTGACAACGCTTACCCCGGAGCTGTTATCCGAGATGTTCTCCGAGCTGCCCTCGGACTTGCTGCACGCGGTGAGCATAAGCGCGGACACAAGCAGCGGTAACGCGATAGCACGATATTTCATAATGTAACCTCCGAATTAAAATATTTAAGGCCGTATTGCACAAA
>CAZKJC010000245.1:0-3217 GCA_964552995.1 uncultured Ruminococcus sp. | reverse complement strand
AAATATCCGAATGCCTTTATTTTATTATACACAAGCATTCAAAAATAAGTGTAATTTTTTTGTGCTTTCTGTTATTTTTTTACGGATAAAATCTTAGGGTTTACCGCAAAAAAATTATATTAACAGCACAAATATGATATACAGGGCTTACACATGGTGCTATAATATAGAAAAAATTTTAGGGAGATGATCTTTTGAAGAGCTTTGAGGGCTACAAAAAGGGCGTGAACCTCGGCGGGTGGCTGTCACAGTGTGACTATACAAAGGAGCATATGGACAGCTTCATAACCGAGGCGGATTTCAAGGCGATAGCGGAGCTTGGCGCTGACCATGTGCGTATCCCCTTTGACTACAATATTCTCGAGGGCGACGACGGCGCTTTTAAGGAGTCGGGTTTCAGGTACATTGACAGCGCGCTGGAGCTGTGCGAAAAATATCGCCTTAATGCCGTGCTCGATCTGCACAAGGCAGCGGGATTTTCCTTTGACAAGGGCGAGAATGAAGCCGGCTTTTTTGAGAGCGAATTTCTGCAGGAGCGTTTTTATTCACTTTGGGAGGAAATCGCGTTCCGATACGGAAGTCTGCATGAAAGAACCGCGTTTGAGCTGCTCAACGAGGTAACGGATCAAAGCTACTCGTCGACCTGGAACAAGATCGTGAACGAGTGTATCTCACGCATACGCGCGCTTGCCCCGAAAACGGTGATACTGGTGGGAGGCTACTGGAACAACAGCCCCGCAGCCGTTAAAGACCTCGACCCGCCCTATGACGACAAAACGGTTTATAATTTCCACTGCTATGACCCGCTGATCTATACTCACCAGGGTGCGCCATGGGTGGACACTATCGACACAAACGTCAGAATGAGCTACGCGCAGAGCGGCTGGAACAAGGAAAAATTCGCGCAGGCTTTTTCCGAAGCGATAAAATGCGCCGAGGACAACAATACCGTTCTCTACTGCGGAGAATACGGCGTGATCGACAGGGTCGCGCCCGAGGACGCTCTTGAATGGTTCAGGGATATACACGCCGTGTTCGAGGAGAATAATATCTCCCACTGCGTGTGGAGCTGCAAGGCGATGGATTTCGGCATTCTCGACAAAAGAATGGAAACAGTGCTGCCCGAGCTTAAAAAATATCTTTGATAAGGTACAGAATGATATTCAGATCCCTTGACAAAATATATATCATGATATATACTATAAGAAGAGGGGTGATATTATGGCAACGGCAAAGGTTTTTATGAACGGCAGAAGCCAGGCGGTACAGCTGCCTAAGGGATTCTGCTTTGACTGCGACGAGGTCATTATAAGAAAATTGGGCGAAATGGTGGTGCTTGTGCCTAAGGATAAGGCAAGACAGACCTTGTTTGAGGGGCTCGGCGGCTTTTCCGATGACTTTATGGAGAACGGACGTCCCGAATTTATCCCGTCCGAAAGGGAAGAATTATGACTTATATGCTGGATACAAATATATGTATATATGCCATAAAGAAAGCGCCGGCAAATGTTTATAAAATGCTGGATCAAAAGCTGGACGCGGGAATATGTATTTCGGCTCTGACGCTTGCGGAGCTTGAGCATGGAGTATCCAAAAGCGCTTTTCCCGAAAAAAATGAGGAGGCTATAACCAAGCTTACCGCCAATATACCTGTGATTCCTTTTGACAGCGGGGCAGCGATAGATTACGGAAAGATATGCGCACATCTTCAAAAAGCGGGAACTCCCATAGGAACTATGGATATGCTGATAGCAGCCCATGCCAGGTCGCTGGGGCTGACTATCGTTACCAACAACGTCCGTGAGTTTGAGCGCGTTCCAAATCTGATGATAGAGAACTGGGCAGAATAGAAGTGTGATAATTCGCGGGGAGTATCTCCGCGAATTTTTTATGTTTAACGCTGCACTTGACAAATTCCGTGATGTATATTATAATGTTGTAGACGGCTCAATAATTCTCACAAGTTAAATCAACATAGATCAGAGAGCGCAAATGCACTGAAAGCAGGGATCAACCGCTGCTTACGCAGCAAAGCAACGCCCGCAAACAGCAACGCTCAGCCCACGCAGGAAATTTTCCGCGAGAGCCTGCGGAAGCGTAACGGAGCGAAGCGGAGTGAGCTTTCGCGGGCGGGTCGCGGAAAATTTCTTTTAGATAAGGAGGCAAGGATATGCCTGTTAAAATTGCAGACGGACTGCCGGCGCAGAGCGTGCTGGAGAACGAGCATATATTTGTGATGACGGAGCACAGGGCGCTCCATCAGGATATAAGACCGCTGAAGATTGGGATATTGAATCTGATGCCCACAAAGATAACGACGGAAACGCAGATATTGAGATGCCTGTCAAATTCTCCGCTTCAGATCGAGGTAACGCTTTTGCAGACCTCTACATATGTGGGGAAGAATACCCCCACAGAGCACCTTGTGGAGTTCTACAAGACGTTTGACGATGTGAAGGACAAGACACTTGACGGCTTGATCATTACGGGAGCGCCCGTGGAGCACCTGGATTACGCCGAGGTGGAGTACTGGCAGGAGCTGTGCGATATAATGGAGTGGTCCAAGACCCATGTGCACTCCACGTTTCATATATGCTGGGCGGCACAGGCGGCGCTGTATTATCATTATGGAATACCCAAGTATGCGCTGCCCGAAAAGATGTCGGGGGTGTTCACGCACAGAATGTTGACTCCCAAGTCAAGGCTGTTCAGAGGATTTGACAGTGAATTCCGCGCGCCGCATTCCCGCCACACCGAGGTGCGCGCGGAGGATATACTTAAGACGCCCGGGCTGAAGCTGATGGCGGTCTCCGACGAGGCGGGAGTATACGCTGTATGCAGTGAGGACAGCAAGCAGTTTTTCATCACGGGGCACTCCGAGTACGACGCGGAAACGCTTGACACAGAATACCGCAGAGACCTCGCAAGGGGACTTGACCCGATCGTTCCGCGGCATTATTACCCCGATGACGACCCCGCCAATCCTCCCGTATTGAACTGGCGCGCGCACGCTACGCTGCTGTTCACCAACTGGCTGAATTATTTTGTGTATCAGACTACACCGTTCGATATCGCTAAGGTAGAAGCAGGAGATTGAATATATCAACATAAAGCCCGCGCATCGGAATTTCAAAAAGTGCGCATTTGCCTTAATGGCAAATGCTGCACGGTTTCGCCAGCGCTGCAAAGCGGAACGAAGTGGAGCGGAGCAGTGGTG
>CAZKJC010000244.1:0-4164 GCA_964552995.1 uncultured Ruminococcus sp. | reverse complement strand
GGGTGTGGGGCAAAGCCCCACACTCGGCGCGAAGCGCCGCAATTAGCGCCAGCGAAGCGCTAAAGGGTTTGGGGAAAACAAGAGTTTTCCCCATATTGAATTTCGTGGCATTGCCGCGAAATTCAATCCAGGGGTGTGGGGTGCAGTGCACCCCACATTTGCAACCTCTCACCTTTGAGGGGACATATTCCTTACTGTTCTTCCTCTCGCTTCTTATCCGCGAAATCGAAATCAATAAATCCGCCGTTCACATTGACGCTCACGCACTTTATCCTCACCTTGTCCCCGACAGTGTAGACCGTGCCGTCCGCCGCGCCCGTCAGTATCACGCTGTGCTTGACCTCGTACTCGCCCAGCGGCAGGGAGCTTACGGGGATCATTCCCTCCACCGTATTCTCAAGCGACACGAAAAGCCCCGACGGGCTCACGCCGGAAATAAAGCCCTCGAACTCCTCTCCGATATGCCCCTTCATATACTCCGCCATATACAGATTTTCGCACTCGCGCTCGCAGCGTATCGCGGAAAGCTCCGTGTTTGAAGCCTGTAATGACGCGCGCACCGCAAATTCGCCGTACCGCTTGCATATCTTCTCCGTGCTGAGAGCATACACGAAATCGGTCAGTATGCGGTGTATCGACAGGTCGGCATAGCGCCTTATCGGCGAGGTGAAATGCGCGTACTCCGGCATGACCAAGCCGTAATGCCCGAGCGGTTCCTGCGAATACTTCGCTTTCATCATCGCGCGCAGTATTATTCTGTTGATGACAACGTACTTGTCGCTGTCCTTGTTTTCGCGGATAATTTTCGCCAGATCTGCCGCGGTGGAATTCTCCCCGATACCCTCGGGATTTACCCCCAGCGCCGTCAGCGTTTCATTCAGCGCTATCAGCTTATCCGCGGGCGGAGCCTCATGAACGCGGTAAACAAAGGGTATCTTCTCTTTCATCGCCAGAGAAGCCGCCGCCTTGTTCGCCATCAGCATAAATTCCTCTATAATGCGCTCCGCTATGCCCCTTTCGCGCGGCTTTACATCAACGCATACGCCGTTTTCGTCGGTGATTATCTTAGCCTCCGCGGTGTCTATCTCGGGAGCGCCGCGGGCGATGCGGTTCTTCTCCAGTATCTCCGCAAGCTCTCTCATAATAGGTATTCTGTCGATAACGCGCGCGTACTTTTCTTTTATATCTTCGTCGGCAGCGTCGTCAATGATTTTGTTTACCTCGGAGTACACGCCCTTTACGCGGCTGCGTATCACAGTTTTCTCGAAGCGGTATTTCAGCAGATCTCCGTTCGCGCTCACGTCCATAAGGCAGGAAAACGCGAGCCTGTCCACGTTAGGGTTAAGGGAGCATATCCCGTTGGAAAGCTCCTTCGGCAGCATAGGCACGACCTGATCCGCGTAATATATGGACGTACCGCGGTAAAAAGCCTCGTCGTCCAGCTTGCTGCCCTTTTTCACATAATGCGAAACGTCCGCTATGTGAACGCCCAGCTTATACCCGCCCTCAACACGGGAAATGCTTATTGCGTCGTCGATATCCTTTGTGTCCGCGCCGTCAATGGTAAATATAGGCTCGGAGCGCAGATCAAGGCGGCGCGTTACCTCGTCGGGGTCGGGGTCGTCGATATTCAGCTTCGACGCTTCAAACAGCACCTCGTCGGGGAACTCGGTGTGCAGCCCGTTCGCCGCCATGTACGCCCGCGCCCCCGCCCGAGCGTTCTCGCATGAGCCGAAGGAATCCTCCACCGACACGATATGCTCGTAATGCCGCTCCCCGCGGTGCTTGATGGAGAAAACCACCTTTTCCCCCAAAACAAGCCCCTTTTTGCCGCCCGATATAGCGATCGGTTCGCCGCAGAGCTTGTCGGGCAGCACCGCGAGCCTGCCCCTGTCCTCTACTATCACGCCCGTCATAAGCATATTGCTTGGCTGAAGTATCTCCAGCACGGTCGCTTCGGGGCAGTGGTGCAGATCAATATCCGCGTTTGAGGTCATCTTTGCCAGCACAATGTCCCCCGGGACAGCGCCCAGCAGATCGCGCCCGCGCACGAAATACTCCGTAGGATAATCCCCCTGCTGTGTGACAAATCCCGATTTCTGCGATACCCTAGTGACCACCGCCTCGAAATACAGCCCGACGTTTTTCAGCCGCCAGCGCTCCTTTTTACAGCTTATATCGCCGTACTTTTTCATCTCCGAAAGGCAGTCCCCCAGCTTTTTCACCGACTTTTTCGGCAGGTCGAATTTCTTGATATACTCTTTCTGGGTAAGTCCCTCCTCGCCCGCCTGATACAGCGCTAAAATAATGTGACGTTTGAATTTGTTCATAACCATATGCCGCTCCGTTGGAGCGTTCTCCTTTCGAGATTATTACGGCACCGCTTATATTATTACCGCCGCGCCCGCTTTTTATAATTTCCTGCCATCTGCGCATTTCCGTAAATATACAATAAAGGACAGGCGATAATGCCTGTCCGAATATCCGATCAGCGTTTTTTTATTCAGCCGTTGCCGCTACAGACGAGCTGTCCTCGTCCGCCTCGACCGTAGCCGAGCCGCCCTCTGCCGTGCTCAGATCGATCGCGGGCAGATCGTCTATATCGCCCACGCTGTCCGAAACGGAGGAATTGGAATTTACCTGTGAATCGGTATTATCCTTAGACCCGCCGAATTTAACATTGATCACATTTACTCCAACCGCCAGCACAAAGAACACAATAGCCGCCGTTATGGTAGCCTTATTGAGCATAGCCTCCTTTGTTCTGCCGGAGTTCTTCTGATAAAAGCTGTCCGAGCTGGTACCGGAGATCGTCTGCGACATCTGGGTCTTGGTCTCCTTCATCAACACCACAACTACAATAAACACACACGCGACAATCAGAATAATTGCGCTGATTATTTCAAAAATTCCCATTTCTCTGTTTTCCTCCAAAAAGGCTTTTCAGCCGTTCCTCTATTTCTGTGATTATACGATACCTTAAGATTATACCACATTATTATCCAAATTTCAAGTGCTTTTTGAAAGTTTTTTGAGATTTTCCGCTCTAAGCGGGAATATTATCCCGCCCCAAAGCATTCACTAACTCACTCCATATCGTCCGGAATACCGTTGCCGTCGCTGTCCGCGTCGGACACGTTCACTCCCACCATATCCTTGCCGCGCACCAGATACTTATCCCTCTGCACGCGTATAGCCTCGTCCAGAACGCGCTTTACCTCGCGGGGCTTTTTCACCGACTTCATCTCCTTGACCGGAGTATCACTGTCCTTGGCAAGCAGCTTGATCGTTCCGCAGCCCACTATCCTCTGCCCGAAAGAAAGATTCACCGATTTGTCAAACACCCTGTAAAGCTCAACCTCGTCCTCCTTAAGGCTCAGCAGCCCCACGCGGGTTATCAGTCTGCTTTCCGTCAGTATGTACCTCGTAAACGATATCGGCATTCCGAGAATGCACTTCTTTCCCGTCCATAACACTTTCCCGTACTCGCGGGAAAGCTTCTCAATATTAGCCATAGCTTTTCTCCTTATTTTAATTTGAATTTTTTTACGCGGGATCTTAGCTGCCCTTTCGACATATCAGTAGAGAGCTTCCCTTATTTTTCTCATTTCTCTCCAGACATTATCTCCGTAGTTACTTACCAAAACAGAAATCAACCCATTATTCGGATTATATTCCGAAATGAAGCTTACTCCCGGATCGCAGCCTTGAAAATACGCGAGATCTATACCGTTTGGGTTATCAATGATCCACATACCATAGCCGTAATAGCCCTCTTCCGCGTCAATGCCATCTCCGCTCTGTTTACTGATCATCTCCGAAACAAATTCCTTTGATAGCAGTTTTCCGCCTGACAGGTCAGTCCAGAAATTCACAATATCCCTCACTGTAATAAACGCTCCGCCCGCACCCGTACCCTTTACATCAACCGAAAATATATTTGTACGATAGTCGTCAGTATCGGCGCAATAAATATAATTATTTGCGCATTTGGGCGGAAGCCTGTCTAATTCATAATAACCCGTTGATACCATATCGCATACATCAAAAACATTCTTTTTAAGATACTGGTCAAAATACATTCCTGTGACCTTTTCTATTATCATTGCAAGCAATACATAACCGGAATTATTATATTGAAATCTCTCTCCTTTCGGATACATC
>CAZKJC010000243.1:0-4168 GCA_964552995.1 uncultured Ruminococcus sp. | reverse complement strand
ACTTCAACAAATTAAAAGGAGTTCCACATTGCAAATCTAACAAAATAAGCGTGCCGGCATAAATTATCATTTATCACAGGAGACCTCTTTTCATCTGGTGAATTTCACCAATAGTTTTTGTGAGATTTGCGGTATTTTTGCGTTATTGCTTGACAAATCATACCCAAATGAGCTATAATAAGATGAATCACTATGATTGGAGGTGCGGCGAATGTCTGAAATAACGACGGCTGCGGAAATAGAACAGCTGAGGCAGGAGCTTAAAGACGCACAGCGGCAGATAAACAGCCTTAAGATATCGGTAAGGGCTGAGGAGCTGCGTGTAAAAATATCCTCGGAATATACAAATTTCGGGCTTTGGGAATATGATATCGCGGAGGATATTTGCTATCAATACAAAAAGCTGAACGGTCGGTACGAGAATCACCTTGACCCTATCGTTCATTTCAGAGATACTATCATAAGCTGGGGATCGGTCTACGCGGAGGATCTGCCGGAATTTAACCGGTTCTGCGACGCTATGGAGCGCGGCGACAAGGAGGTCGGCTGCGACGTGCGCGTCATCAACGACGACTGCGACCTGGTGTGGTTCAGATACGAGGGGAAAACCATATTCGACGATAACGGCAAACCCCTGAGAGTTATCGGGCGTACCCTTGACGTTACCGCGGAAAAGGGCGGCGTTGACGAAAAAAGCGACGAACGCCGCGACGAGCTGACCGGCGCTTATCTGGCGGAGGCTTTTGAGGAGGACGTAAGGCTCAAGACCTCCGGCACTAACCGTTTCAAGATCGCCGCGCTGCTGATGGTCAGCATAGATAATTTCAGCAGCATCGCGGAGCAGATGGGACAGGAATTCAAGGATTATGTCGTACAGGACGTTGCCAAGGTGCTTTTCAGCATCAGCGTATGCGAGCATGACAGCAGCGTAGGACGTATCGGCGACGGGGAATTCGCGATATTCGTCAGATTCAACAATATGACCGACCTTGACTCTATCGCGGCAAAGGTCGTTATAATGATAAACAGCTACGCTTTCTATAACGACGCTAAAATTACCGTAAGCGAGGGCGTGTCCATACTCAAAAACGGCAAGAAATACCGCACAGCCATAAAGGAAGCGGCGGCGGCAATGCGCTCCGCAAGAGTAAAGGGCGGCAACGGCTATGCTCACTACAACAAAGCAATGGCGGCAGAGGCGATCGTGAATCTTCCGGGCAGCTCGGATATGCTCGATGATGTCCGCGCGCTGGCGGCGGGGGCTACTACCCGTATGGCGGAGGCGATCGGCAAGGTCCGCAAAAGCGCTCACGAAGATCAGGACGAAGCGTATGCTCTCGCGGCGGACAGCTCGCCTATCTACAACCTTGTCGCGGAGGCGTTCATTGACAAGGCGCGGCGCAGCGTTCTCATCAAAGAGGCTATTCGTGAAACGGGCAGACAGACCAATTTCTCCGCTGTATATGTATGTCATTTTACGGATAATGAGATCGTGCGGCTGCTAACCTACTCCAAGGATAACAAGCCCGAGGCGGATTGCCCCGCGGTAAGCTTCAACGCGGACAGGAGCGCTCTGGAGAACACTCTCATGAACAATGAGGATATCGCGATAGATATACATACGGCAAACGGCAGAAAGCTGGGCTTTGAGCTTGCGAACGGAGCGCAGTTCGCGCTTATAATACCTATAATGTGCGACGATCATCCCACGGGATACCTGGCGTTCGTTTCGGAGAGCCGCCGCACGGTGCAGGAATCCGACGCGCGGCTTATCGCGCTTATTTCGGGGGCGCTGAACAGAATGTTCACCACCTATCACTCCGAAAACCGCGACGCGGACGACCTGCATTTTTCCTCGGTGGTCATGAATAATCTTCGCATAGAGGAGTTTTCGATAATCCCCGATACCTATGAGATGGACAGGGTGGGAGAGAGCACCGCCGCTCACTACAACGTAAAGCGCGGAGATATCTGCTACAAGGCGCTGAGGGGGCGTAAAACTCCCTGCCATGACTGCCCCGCCAGAAAGCTCAGCAAGGGACAGCTTACCGCCTCCACCACCTACTATTGCGAGGAGGAGCAGCGCTGGCTTGACATAGCGGCGTCCGTGGACGAGAACAGCCGCGGCGAAACGCGGTATATAATAAGCACCGCGGACATCACCGACTGCCTGGGTAAGATACAGATGATCGACACCCTTACAAATCTTATGACCATGGACGCGTTTACCGCGGAAAGTATGCGCAGCATTACCGCAAACGGCGCGGACGGATATTTCGTGGTGGTAATAAATATCGCGAACTTCCGCAGGCTCAACGAGAGCATGGGCTTTGAATTCGGAAACTCGCTGCTGATAGCGGTCTCGGACGTCCTTGAGCGTTCGATAGGCATGGGAGAGCTGCTTTGCCGTTCCGAGGGATCCCGATTTGTGGCGCTGTTCAAAAACAACAGCATGGCGGAAATGGACACCCGCCTGAGTCAGCTTCTCGCAAGCATTCAGAAGCAGGTATACGAAAAGTGCACCAAGCAGATATATCTTGTGGTGGGGATATACGAGATGACGGGCGAATCGGTCGGTATCATGGGAGCGCTTGACCGCGCAATAAGGGCGCAGCAGACCGTCAAGGACAGGAGCTTCTACCGAGAAAACGCGGTCGCGGTATACGACAACAAGCTGCGCGAGGAGCTTCAGAACCGGCAGTACGTTGAGGCTCATATGGTAGAGGCTCTGGAAAACGACGAGTTCAAGGTGTTCTATCAGCCTAAGGTCAGCATAGCTACGGGGAAGATCGTCGGCGCGGAGGCTCTGGTGCGCTGGATACGTCCAAACGGAGAGGTCATATCCCCGGGAATGTTCGTGCCCATATTCGAGGAAAACGGATTTATCACGGATATGGATTTCGCGATATATCGTCATGCGGTCTCCGATATAAAGCGCTGGCTGAGGAGCGGCTACGATGTGCCGCTGGTAAGTCTGAACGTCAGCCGTCATCATCTTAAGGACGACAATTTCGCCGGCAAGCTCACCGCGCTGGTCGACGGTCTGGGAGTGCCGCATGAGAAAATAGAGCTTGAGGTGACGGAGAGCCTGCTCACGGATAATCTTAATAAGCTGGTCGAGGTAATGACGGAGCTCAAGTCTATCGGATTCAGGATATCCGTGGACGATTTCGGCTCGGGGTATTCCTCGCTTAATCTGATAACCCAGCTCCCGTTTGACACGCTGAAGATCGACGGCGGGTTCTTCCTCAAAAACGATCTTACCGAGAAAAACAAAAAGGTCATTTCCTCGGTGGTGACGCTGGCGAAGAGCCTTAATCTCGAGACTGTTTCGGAGGGCGTCGAAACACAGACGCAGGTCGATTTTCTGCGGGATCTCGGCTGCAATATGATACAGGGCTACTTCTACTATAAGCCCATGCCTACGGGGGATTTTGAGAATCTTATAGCCCAGAAAACGGAAAAAGCATAAAATCAGCCGCGCGGAAAAACTCCGCGCGGCTTCGCCGTAAATTACAATTCTATCGTTTCGTCTGCCATGAACTCGCATTCGCCGCGGTCGTGGGTCACCATTATGACCGTTTTTCCGCGGGTCTTCTCCTTGCAGTACTCCATCACAGAGCGCTTTGTTCCCTCGTCCAGACCCTTGAACGGCTCGTCGAGGAACAGCGCGTCATGATCCGCCAGCAGCGCTCTCAGCAATGCCGCGCGCCGCTTCATTCCGCCGCTCAGCTCTCTTACCGCTTTGTTTTCGCAGCCCGCTAGACCTACCTCCGCAAGCTCCGCGGCGATCTCCGCGCGGCTGTACCGCTTTCCCGTGACCAATCGTATATTGGCGGAGACCGTGATATTTTCGCATAATCTGTTTTCCTGGAAAACCGCGCTTATGCGCTCGGGGCGCGTAACGCTGCCGCTGTCGGGGGGGAGTATTCCCATAAGCACCGACAGCAGCGTGGACTTTCCGCAGCCGGAGGCCCCCATTACCGCCGTTGAGCTCCCCTCGCGGAAAACGTGCGAGAATCCCTCAAGCACCTTATTGTCGCCATATGCTTTGCATATATCGGCTGCGATTATATCCATATTTGATACGCTCCTAAATATGTTGACGAAAATTAAATGATTTAAAAGAATTTCCCGCACCGCAAGAACGTTGCTTTGCAACGTTCTT
>CAZKJC010000242.1:0-4174 GCA_964552995.1 uncultured Ruminococcus sp. | reverse complement strand
TTGTACAATCTGACGGAAAATCTGACTGCGCAACCGCTCGACAATAATTGCGCGGTATTGCCTTAAAATTCCGGCATTACGCCTTATGGAGGGTACTGTTTTGGCAAAACCGAGGACATTGTTTATCTGCCGCGAGTGCGGGCAGGAATATCCCAAATGGAACGGACGCTGCACCGCCTGCGGCGCTTGGAATACCATTGAGGAGTCAACGCCCGTCGTGGTGGGAAGCGGCGGGCGCGCCGCCGTTCCCGCGGGGGAATTCAAATACAGCAGGATAGGCGAGATAAGCTATGCGGACGAAACGCGCTACGGCACGGGCATCTCCGAGCTTGACAGAGTTCTAGGCGGCGGGCTGGTAAAGGGCTCGCTGGTGCTTATCGGCGGCGACCCGGGCATAGGAAAGTCCACCCTGCTGCTGCAAATATGCGGGTTTATGGGAAACGAGCACACCATTCTGTACGTTTCGGGAGAGGAAAGCGAGCGGCAGATAAAGCTGCGCGCGGAGCGCCTTGGGGTAAATTCCGACAATTTGTTCCTAGCCAGCAACAATAGCTGTGAGAGCATTATCCACGCGGTCTGCGCAAACAAGCCCGAGATAGTTATAATAGATTCCATACAGACCATCACCACCGCTTCCGCGGCTTCCTCGGCGGGAAGCATAGTGCAGGTGAGGGAGTGCACCAATGCGTTTATGAGAATGGCGAAAAGCGAGGAGATCCCCGTTTTTATAGTCAGCCATGTCAATAAGGACGGCGGCATAGCGGGTCCGAAAATAATGGAGCACATTGTGGACACGGTGCTGTATTTCGAGGGCGAAAAGCAGCTCTCCTACCGTATTTTAAGGGCTATCAAGAACCGCTTCGGCTCAACCAACGAGATCGGCGTTTTCAATATGGACGACGACGGGCTCAAGGAGGTCGCGAACCCCTCGGAAATGATGCTGTCGGGGAGGCTCAAAAGCATTTCGGGCAGCGCGGTGGTGTGTACAGTGGAGGGCACGCGCCCCATTCTCGCGGAGGTACAGGCGCTGGTCACGAAGTCCAATCTTTCCGCGCCGCGCCGCGTTGCCACGGGCTTCGACTACAACAGGCTGTATATGCTGCTGGCGGTGCTGGAAAAGCGCACGGGCTTCTTTTTCGGCGGCGTTGACGTTTACGTCAATATCGTGGGGGGATTGCGGGTCGACGAGCCCGCCGCCGATCTCGCGGTCGCGATGGCGCTTTACTCGGGGCTGTGCGATAAGATAATACCGGACAAGCTGATGGTGTTCGGCGAGGTCGGATTAGGCGGGGAGATACGCGCCGTGTCCCACGTCCGTGAGCGGGTCAAGGAGGGAGCGCGGCTGGGCTTTGAAAAGTGCATTATCCCCAGGCAGTCCTTTTCCTCCCTCAGCAAGGCGGAGGGCTACGGTATCCAGATAATCGGCGCGAACACTCTCGAGCAGGCGTTCCGCGCCATAACCGCCGAGAAAAAGCCGCAGGGGAGCGCCACATGATCGGGCGGGATACCGCGCGCAAAAGGCTGCTGTACGCGGCGGCGTTCGCGGCGCTTCTCGGTATAGAGGTCGTAATAGCTCTTTTTGTTCACGACAGCTTTGTGCGCCCCTATCTCGGGGACGTTCTGGCGGTAGTGACCGTCTATTGCGGAGCGCGTATCATATTTACGGTCAAGCCGCGGTTTCTGTCAATATGGGTGACCGCTCTCGCCTTTGCCGTGGAGCTTCTCCAGCTTACCGACTTGTCGGAGCGTGTGGGGAGCATTACCGCGGTGATATTGGGCTCTACCTTTGACATTAAAGACCTGCTTTGCTACGCTGTCGGCGGAGCTGTCACGGCGGTATGGGATTTTTTGATATACCGGCACACATCAACATAAAGCCCGCGCGTTGGAATTTCAAAAAGTGCGTATGAAGTTTTGCGCAGCACTCGCGTGATAATTTTTGGATTTTTGCGGCTTTTGCGCAAAACTCAACTTAACGGCAAATGCTGCACGGTTCCGCCGGCGCCGCAGAGCGAATGAGCGGAGCAGTGTTGGCGGAATTTTGAAATTCCCATTTAAATCATTTGCTCCTCGTCAAAACTTTATATACAGGCTGAAGAATAACAACATATTTTCGCTTTTTGAGAAAAAACAAAAAAAGCCCTTGACAAATAGGTGCATATGGGTTAAACTGTATATATCAAACATTAACAGCCAAAGGAAAGGGAAATGAAATGGTAAGAATACGCGATCTTCGCAAAAAATACGGCGCGATCCCCGTTCTTAACGGTCTGAGCATGGACATAGAGGACGGCGACGTATACGGATTTCTCGGGCGCAACGGCTGCGGGAAAACCACCACTATGAATATAATCTGCAACATAATCCCCAAGGACGAGGGCGAGATAACTCTCGGGAACGGAAAGCCGATCAAGGTGGGGTATCTCCCCGAAAGCCCCATGATATACGGCTATATGACCGCGCGGGAGTACCTTGAATATATAGCCGCCTGCACCGAGTGGGAGGGCGATGTGAACAGGCGCGTCGCCGAAGTCCTGGAGGTGATAGGGCTGTCACATGCCGCGAATCAGCGCGCAAAGGGATTTTCACGCGGTATGACCCAAAGACTGGGAATGGGCGCGGCTATACTCGGCAATCCCGATCTGCTTATTTTTGACGAGCCTACCTCCGCGCTTGACCCGCAGGGACGCGCGGAGGTCATCGCGATAATAAACCGTCTTAAAGCGATGGGCTGCACGATAGTTCTTTCAACGCATATCCTCTCCGATGTGGAGCGCGTGGCTAACCGCATAGGTATCATGAAAAACGGGATACTTGCCGAGGAGGGCAATCTTAAGGAGCTGCTGAGAAGGCAGGGCGGCGACGTTATAAATCTCATCGTAAGAGGGCTTACGCAGGAAAACAAGATAAAGCTGCTGTCGGTGGATTTCGCCCGCGCGGAATACAACAACGACGAGGATCTGTTCAGATTCGGAACGGAGAACGCGGAGGATACCGCAAAGCGGCTTATGCGGCTGATGGCGGACAACGATATTGTGGCGGAGAGCTTCAGTATAGGCACGGCGACCCTGGAAGAGGTATTCGGAAAGGTGGTGGGTTAAATGCAGATAAAATACGGATTTAAAAAGGAATGGCTCCAGTTTTCGCGGACGTTCAGGTTCGGCGGTATTCTGATAGCGATTTTCTCTTTCGCACTGGCGGACCCGCTTATGTATATGGCGCTGAATGTAATGCTGGAATATATGGGAAATATGGACTACGCCCCAATGACGGCTGCGCTGACTATGAGCCCGGGAATGGACTCCTTTGAAATGGTTTCGGGAATGATAAACGACGCGGGACTGATCTTCTCGCTGACAATGGCGGACTTGTGCGCTTCATCTCTGTTGATAATAATGCTTATTATGATGTCCCCCGCGGGCGGAGAGCAAAAAAAGCGCGCAACTATAATCCCCGCCTGCTGCGGGCTGAAATACTTCAACTACCTTGTGCCCAAGTTTGTTATATATCCGCTGACGGTTTTCGGCGGAACGTTCCTGGCGTCTATGACGGCGGGCGGGCTTTGCAATATGCTGTTCAGCGAGGGAAAGATCGAGATAGGAATGATGATCCTCGCGGCATTCCTCTGTGCGGTTTACGCGATGTTCATCACCACGGTCTATCTCTCGATAGGACTTTGCACCAGCAAGCCGGGCGTTGTCACGGTTCTGGTGTATCTGGGAACGACTCTTGTGGAACTGATACTCACCAGCCTTAACCTTACAAAATTTCATCCGTTTACGCTCAGGGCTCTGGTCACGTCGGAAATGTTCATGGGAGGATTTGATCTTTCGGAGAATATTGCCAGCATATGCGTCGGAACAGTGCTTTCGCTTATCGTGATGGTGTTGATGTTCTTTATGGCATATGCGGTGCTTAACACTAAAAAGATAAATAACCAGGAGGATAGACCGGAATTTTAAGGCGGTTCCCAAATATAAGTATCCCCGCACGGTATTGAACTGTGCGGGGGATTTATTATATAATGGCGCTAAAATAAATGATAATTTATGCCGGCACGCTTATTTTGTTGGATTTGCAATGTGGAACTCCTTTTAATTTGTTATGTTTATCCGCTCTATTATTTTGAGAAAGCGGAGCTTTCACGCGCTCGGACTGGGGCTGACACCTACGG
>CAZKJC010000241.1:0-4177 GCA_964552995.1 uncultured Ruminococcus sp. | reverse complement strand
GCTTCTGCCGTATCAGCTCCTGACTGCGGTCGAACACTTCGTTTTCAAGAGCGTTTATTTCTCTCAAAAAATCAAACACAGAGCCGCAGACCTCGTCCTGCTTGTCCTTGAATTTATCGCTTGCCTCATTGATGATCTCCATTATTTACTCCTTACAACTCCGTATAATACCATTTCCGCTCGTCCTCATTACCGCCGTAAACCTCGTCAACAAGCCACTTTCCGTCAACGAGCTTCAGCGCAAATTTGTGCTTGCAGCTTCGGTTTCCCTTTTGGAAATGAGTTATCACGACCGCCGTATCGGCTTTTTTCATGGTGAAGTCAACGGTGTACTCTCCCTTTATATAGTCATACTCTGCGGTCTGCCCAATATGGGAAGGGTGCTTTAATGTCATTTCCTTTTCCGTACATCTTCCCGTTATCACCTTTGCGTACTCTTGTGCGCATTTATCAAATATCTCCGTATGTGCGGCGCTTTTTTCATTCACGGTGAGCCGCTTTTGCTCCAATCTTTGAAAACGCAGCACGGCTCTCTCCTGAACAGGCAGAATTTCCTCAAGCAGCCCCAGAAGCTCCCGAACGATCTCGTCAGCCATACCCCCATATTTCTTCGGGGTTTTGACAATATTGATCTCCATCACTTGTTTTTATTGACAATACGGCTCTCGTACTTTCCGGTTTCAAGGTCGATATATCTTGTGAACAGCGAAACCTTATTGTCGCTGTTGAGATTGCTCCACAAAAGCTCCGTAAAGCCGTCGATATCCATATCGGGGATAACCACGTCTTTAGGTTCGCCCTCAAAGCTTGGCAGACGGCGCACGCCGTTTACCTCGGTCTCGTCGCCCGCGTAGGTGTGGATAAAGCTGCCCGCGCCCTTTACGGGAGTGCTGTACGCAAAGGTATGGCGGCGGGTGGAGGAGGGATCGCCGTTCGCGCTCTTCAAAATAGACATGGCGTAGTTCATGCCGCCGTTCTCAACGTGGATTATGCCCGAAATTCTTGGGGTATAGTTGGGAGCGTCGTCCTCAAACTCGCGCCCGCGCAGCGACTGTTCAAAGGTCATCTGCTTGTCCATCAGCTCAAAGATCGTATCGGTCTGGTCGCCGTTGGTGACGATGGTCTTGTTTCCGAGGACACGCGCCGGAGCGTAAATTATAAGGTGCGGGTCGACCATTTTTGAGGGATCGAACGCCTGTGTGCGGATACCCTCCCCATCTTCAACAAATACGCGGTTGCGGCTGTTCTCGCTTCTTCCCATAATAAAATAGCCCGTGACCGCCTTTTTTCCGTCGGGAGAAAGCCCGATAATAATTCCTCTGCCGTGATAGGCGAGGGAGTTCAGTTCCTTATCAAGTGTGATCATAATTCCTCCTAAAATGTCCCTAAATAGCATGATGCCTTATATTTTACGGTAACCCTACCGTTATGGCTGTACTTTGAGAAAGCTCGGTTCAGCTCCTCCACAAAAGCCTCGTAGTCCTTGTCGTCTTTTTTCAGCGCGTATGAGCGTGACAGCGTGTCTCCCACAAAGCCGTCGCAGTCCGCTTCTATGTTGTTTTCGCAGCAAAAATATTCCACTTCCGAAAAGTACTCGTTTCTTAAAAAGAGATCGCCCTCTTCGCCTGTTCTTTTTCCCACATGTCCGGTGTGGAACGCTCCGCAGAATTTCATGCAGATTGAATCGCGCTCCCTTGCGATCTCACAGCCATCATAGATACGCTCGTTAAATATTATCGCGGTCTTGCCGCCCCTAGTCAGTACGCGGCGGCATTCCGCCTTGAATTTATACTCGTCGAACCAATGAAACGCCTGCGCCGCCGTCACCAGACCGACGGAATTATCCTCAAGCCCCGTGTTCTCCGCCGGAGCGTTCACGACTTTAATGCCGTCTATCTGCTCCAGTATCCCGCGCATATCCGCGTTAGGCTCGACCGCAATGACGCTCCACGGCTTTTTAAGCAGGCAGCGCGTGAATTTTCCCGTTCCCGCGCCGATATCCGCGACTTGCTCACAACGCGCTTTTTCATAAAGAAAATCTATCAGCTCGTCCGGATAACTCGGGCGAAATTTTTCATATAAGTCCGCCTTGCCGGTGAATTTCTGTTCATTCATTAACAGCTCCTTGCATAATTCCACTTTTTCTTGAGCAGCTTCTCATTCCACGGGCTCACACCGCGATATTCCCCCGCATAAACCGCAACGTCGCCATGCAGCGCGATCTCCATTATCTCATCGGGCACGGGGTCGAAGCTCAGCTTTAGGCTGAACGCGGGCGGGCAATCCTCATCGGTAAGATATTCAAACCGCTCAAAAACCAATCTCTCCGGTGAAAGGACCTTCAGCAGATCGGTTATCGGCGCATTCTCATCATACTCAAAATCGCCTATATCAAAATCATCGCCGCGCTCCTCCAACATATCAGTTAAATATGCCCCAAGCGCTCTGAACAGCTTAATGAGCATGGGATACTCCGCAAGATTTTCTTCGGTTATCCCTTCAAAATACTCCGCACATCTCAGTGCGTAGGTTTCGTCGCAGTTCTTTGCCAGAAAGGGGATCTCTCTTCCGAAAAGAGGAGATTTAAGCCGCCCGTCCAGACAGTTGAAATAAGAGGTGTTGCTCAGCGAGTAATCTTTCATATTCACCTCTTAACACTGTTCACAAAATTCCACTCGTTGTTGGGGTCAAAATTGTCCCAAGCGCCGCGGCTCTCAAAGGCTCCGAGATAGACCAGCTTATTATCCAGTATGGTGATCTCCAGACCGTGCTCCGGCTCCCACGAGCAGTTGCACTCAAGATGAAAGCCTATGCCGTCGCCCCTCGGCTTGTCCACTATCAGAGAGCTCGGATATATCTGCGATTTGATATCCTCCGCGGGAGTTTTCTTCGTGACCTTGATGGTCATTTCGTTCCACTCGTCCCACTCGTCGCCGCACAGGTCCATAAAAAACAGGCAATAGCGCTTTGAAGCCTCCCAGATCGCCTTGACAGTTTCTTCGGGAAGATTGTTAAGCGCCTCGGCGCATTTCTCCGCATAAGCGATATCCACTTCCTCGTCAAGAGATACCGTAATTTCCTCGTCAAACAGTTCCCAGCGCATAGTGCCCTCGGGACCGTATTCCGTGTTGTGTATATCCTTGATCATCATAAGGACTCCTTTACCCCAAAATATTCCAATTACACAAAAAGCTTTACAAAACAATACCCAGCGCCGCGAAAAATACTCCGAATACTGCGAAAACAACGCCCACAATAAGCATTACGGCCGCCGCGCCCTTTTCGTAAATTTTCCCGCTCTTTGAAACATAAAGCGTGACCTCTGTCCCGACGGATCCGGTGATGTCGTTCATAGAGGAAGAACCCGCATACCTCTTGGTTTCACCAAGAAAGGTGTATTCATATGTGGGAATGTAACATGTGTGAACCTGATAGCTCCGCCTGTATGTTCTCACTTCAACATCAACTATCCTTGCGCTGACCTCGCTGCATTCCTTCATATCGGACCTCTGACGAATACCGACGATCACCAGAATTATACCTAGGATCGCAAAAAGTATTCCGATCACCATAAAAATTGTTTCCAGCATAACTAATCCTCCACGACAGCCCTGCCGTTTTCTACTCTTATCTTATCCTCACAGAACAGCGATACCGCCTTTGGCAGTATCTCCCACTCCGCCTGCTCCATAACGCGCCTTTGCAGTATTTCGGGAGTATCTCCGTTCTTCACCGCGACCGCCTTTTGCAGTATGATGGGTCCCCCGTCGCACACCTCGGTAACAAAATGCACCGTGGCTCCCGTCAGCTTTACGCCGCTTTCCAGAACCGCCTCGTGAACGTGCAGCCCGTAAAATCCCTTTCCGCAGAATGAGGGGATAAGCGCGGGGTGAACGTTCATCATTTTATAGGGGAAAGCCTTTACGATCTGTTCGTCAAGAATAGTCATAAAGCCCGCGTACACCACCAGGTCGGCTTTTTCCTCCAGAAGCGCGTCGGTGACAGCCTTGGTGTAAAGCGCAACGTCCGCAAATTCCTTTCGGGGAATTACCCGCGTTTTAACTCCCGCCTTAGCCGCCCGCTCCAGCGCGAACGCTCCCTCCTTGGAGGAAATAACGCAACTTACCCTGCCGCCCTTTATCTCGCCGCGGCTCTGAGCATCGAGAATAGCCTGTAA
>CAZKJC010000240.1:0-4179 GCA_964552995.1 uncultured Ruminococcus sp. | reverse complement strand
TTTCAATAAAGGAACGGTTAAGCTCCGTATCGGCATTCAGTATCTGTATTTTCTCTATAAGAGCGTAAACCGAGCGCGCCTGCGCGAGAGCTATCAGCAGGTTATCCATGAAATTGACCCGTGTCAGGCGGTTGAGAATTGTTCCCGCAATAACCGTCAGAAACAGCTCCGAGGCGGTGTAGAGAAGCTCCGATATATGAGCGTCTATATCGCGGTCAAGCCTTATGAACAGATTAAAAATAACGGAGAGCAAAAGGCATATCCCCAACCCGATCAGCGGCGGAATAAATGTCTTGAATTTCAGCCGTTTCAGTTTTTTCTGGGACGAGGAGCTGCTTGTCTTGCGGTTTCTGTGTTTTATAACGGCGCTGATGATATCCGCGATGACCGCGGCAAGCACGGGAGCGCCTATTCCGAGCAGGGCGAGAGAAGCAACCAGCCCTTTCAGAAATCCGTTCGGATCACTCAGATCAATGCAGACCGGAATAAGCATGAATATAAGCAGCACCGCGCAGACTATCCCCGCGCCGACGTTGCCGCCGTAACGCTTCGCGCGCAGCCTGCCGTTGACGGAGAGCTTCTTTCCGACGGCGTTTCCGATAAGCTCTCCCGCGCATATCAGAGCGGAACAGATAAGCCCCGATATGAACAGGAACGCGGCAATAAATTCCTCTATCAGCATTCCGAGCACCGCCGCCGCCAAAAGGGAGCAGAATGCGGTCGAAATGCCTATCCACGGCGCTTTTTTCATAAAAATTCCCACCCTCTCTCAAAGCCATTTTCTGAAATTATAACATAAATCGTCTTGCTTTGTCAATACTAGAGCCAAAAAGGGGGAGTATTTTTGAAGAAATTTTTCGAGGGAGGACTTTGCGGTTTTCTGAACGGATTTTTCGGCTCGGGCGGTGGAGTTCTCGCCGTGCCGATACTGGAGAAGGAGGGTTGCTCGGCGCGGGAGGCTCACGCAAGCTCGGTGGCGCTGATATTTGTGCTGAGCCTTGTAACGGCGGTGTTTTACGGGTTCTCGGGGAATCTGGATTTCGGGGCGGCATGGAAATATATCCCGTGGGGAGCGGGCGGAGCGCTGGCGGGAGCGTTCTTTCTGAAAAAAATAAAGGCGCAGTGGCTTCACAGGCTGTTTGGAGCGGTGATAGTCGCGGCGGCTCTGAGGACGCTGTTCATATGACGGAAGCGATAGTAGGATTTCTCACGGGAGTGCTCGCCTCAATGGGATTGGGTGGTGGTTTTATACTGGTGGTGTGGCTGACGCTGTTCGCGGGAACGGAGCAGCGGGCGGCGCAGGGGATAAATGTGCTGTTCTTCCTGCCGATAGCGCTTATCGCTCTGGTAATGCACCTTAAAAGCGGACTGGTCAACAAGGCTCTTGTGAAAAAATGTATATTCGGGGGAGTTATCGGGGCTGTTCTGGGGACTCTCGGCTCGCAGATGATCGCCAACGATATGCTCAGAAAGCTCTACGCGCTGTTTCTGCTGGCGTTCGGGCTGCGGGAGATGTTCTCGAAAAAACGCGAGGACGATGATAAACAGGAGGCGGGAGCGCGCTCCTGACCAAAGCCGAGGGTTTTAATGCGGGTAATACAAGGTATTTCCGCGTGCGCCCAAAAAATTTTTAAAAAATGTTTGAAATTTCAGGAAGAATATGCTATAATATAAAGGTATATCGCAACGCAATGTCGACGCATCGGAATTTCAAAAAGTGCGCATTTGCCTAAATGGCAAATGCAGCACGGTTCCCGCAATCGACCACAGGGAACGAAGTGACCGAGGATCGCGCAGTTTTGCGCAAGTATCGCGTAGTCACTTATAGCATTTTGCGATATTGTGCGCAAAACGCCGGGGAATTTTGAAATTCTTTTAAATAATTTGCTTCTCGTCATCATAACTTAACCGCATAATTGCTCGGGTCGACACTTTAAAAGAAAATTTTGTAAGCTTTTCCGCATAAATCCTGTCCTTTTGGAAATAATATGGAGTATGAAGTAAGAAAACGAGCAGTGACCGCCGTGTCTTACATCTCATCTTTAAACATCTAAAAGGGGTTTGATCTATGAGCGAAGAAACAAAGAACGAAGCTCCGTTTACCGAGGAGCAGAACCAGCAGATAATCGACACCGGCATAATCGCCGCCTGCAACGCGCCGCACAATATACACTGCCTTACCATCATAGGGCAGATAGAGGGGCACTATATCCTGCCGCCGCAGAACAAGACCACCAAGTATGAGCATATCATTCCCGCGCTGGTGGCTATCGAGGAGGACAGCACTATCGAGGGGCTGCTTATCGTGCTGAACACGGTGGGCGGCGATGTGGAGGCGGGGCTGGCGATCTCCGAGCTTATCGCGGGAATGTCCAAGCCGACGGTGTCCATCGTGGTGGGCGGGGGGCATTCCATAGGAGTTCCGCTGGCGGTGAGCGCGCGCACCAGCTTTATCGTGCCCTCGGCGACAATGACTATCCACCCCGTGCGTATGAACGGCATGGTGCTCGGGATACCGCAGACGCTCTCATATTTTGAGAAAATGCAGGAGCGGATAACGCGGTTTGTGTCGGAGAACAGCAAAATGCCTCCGCAGCGCTTCAAACAGCTTATGATGGAGCGCAACGAGCTTGTGATGGATGTCGGCTCGGTGTTGGACGGCGACGCGGCGGTGGAGGAGGGTCTGATAGATCGTCTGGGCGGTCTGTCGGACGCGGTGAAGTGCCTGTATGAGCTTATCGACATGGAGCAGGAAAAGCTCCGCGAGCCGCCTAAAAAGCGGGCGGGCAGACCTCCTAAGAAAGCTGCGGCAGCCGCTAAGAGCGCTCCCAAGAAATCGACCGCCAAAACCGCAAAGACCGCCAGAACTGCGGTGACCGCCGCCCCGAAAAAGCGCGGCAGAAAGCCCAAGACAGAGGTAGCGGCGGCAGTGCGCAGAGCCGATTCGGGAGCGGACAACCGCGCGGATTGGAGGGGCGAGCGATGATACACACGATAATTGCGCTTGAGGATATTTTCGCGGCGGATAATAGTGGTGTGCGCGGAGCGGACAGCCCCGCAAGCCCGACCAATGGACTGCGGGCGCGGAATTTCTCAACAAATCCGAGAGATTTTCTGGACAATAAATTTGTTTGATATAAGGAGCTGTGAGCCAAGGCGGCTCACATACATATAAAGGGGAAACAGTATGGATTACATAACGGTTATTATACAGGCGATTGTCCAAGGGCTGACGGAGTTCCTGCCCGTTTCAAGCTCGGGACACCTTTCGGTGGTACAGCATATCACGGGGGTAGACGGCGAGGCGGCGGTGATACTGTCGATGGTTCTGCACCTGGGAACGCTGGCGGCGGTTTTCGCGGCGTTTTGGACGACTATCTGGGGAATGATAAAGGAGTTTTTCCTAACGATAGGCGATGTTTTTACGGGGAAATTCTCCTGGAGCGGCATGAACGGAACGCGGCGCATGATGTTTATGATAATTATAGCGACGCTGGTTCTTGTGCCGTTTATGCTGATAGAGGAGTTTTTCACGGGCAAGCAGGGCGACGGCGATATCGTGTTTGAGGGAGTGGCTTTCCTGTTCACGGCGCTGCTGCTTTTCCTGAGCGACAGGTGCTCCGACGGGGTAAAGACCGCGGAGGATATGACGGTAAAGGACGCGCTGGCGGTGGGATTGTTCCAGGTGGCGGCGCTTTTCCCGGGAGTCTCGCGCTCCGGCTCGACTACGGCGGGCGGGCTGTTCTGCGGATTTGACAAGCAGACGTCGGTGACGTTCGCGTTTATACTGGGGATACCCGCGATACTGGGCGGCAGCGTGCTGGAGCTTGGCGACGCGCTGCATTCGGATATGGATATCAACTGGGCGGCTCTGGGGATAGGGTTCGTGATCTCGGCGGTGGTAGGATTCGCGGCGATAAAGCTGGTTTCCTGGCTGCTGAAAAAGAATCGCTTCAAGATATTCGGCGTGTATACGCTGGCGATAGGTCTGCTTTGCGTAGGGTTCGGGCTTTGGGAGCATATTTCGGGTGAAACCTTGTTTTCAATGCTGAATGCGTAAATAAGATCACCTTTCGATCAAGGATCAAAGGCGCAAAAAAATCAGAGCTACAACACGCCCACGCATGAATTTCAAAAAGGTCGAGTTTGCCGAATGGCAAACGATGACCGGTTCCCGCA
>CAZKJC010000239.1:0-4188 GCA_964552995.1 uncultured Ruminococcus sp. | reverse complement strand
TGACCGGTTCCCGCAATCGCGCGGAGCGAACGAAGTGAGCGGAGCGTGCTTGCGGGAATTTTGAAATTCTTTTAAATCATTAAAACGCCCACGCATCAGAATTTCAAAAAGTGTCGCATTTGCCGACCGGCAAATGCTGACCGGTTCCCGCAATCGCGCGGAGCGAACGAAGTGAGCGGAGCGTGCTTGCGGGAATTTTAAAATTCTTTTAAATCATTAAAACGCCCACGCATCGGAATTTCAAAAAGTGTCGCATTTGCCTACCGGCAAATGCTGACCGGTTCTCGCTAAGCACGCGCAGTGTAGTGGAGCGCAGCGGAACGAAACGGAGTGTTATTAGTGAGAATTTTGAAATTCCCATTTAAATCATTTACTTCTCGTCAACATTGTTCCACAGAATCATAGCTTCGGTCAACATAAAAACCGGATAAACGTTACTCGAAAGGAGTTATGCTCCCTTACGGGAGCATTATAAAAATATGTCTGAAAAGCAGAAGCCGCATATCAGCTATATTGTTTCGCTGTGCGGTATTATGTGCGGGCTGGCGCTTGCTATGATGTTCTTTCTGAGCATGATACCCGGGTTTGAGTATATCAGCCCCGGAGTTGCGGGAGTGCTTATCTGGGTCGTGAGAGAGCGGCTCGGGGTAAAGTACGGCATGGTGAGCTATCTCGCGGTCGGCGTGCTGTGCCTTTTTTTCACGCCGAATTACGAGGCGTCGGCGATGTATATTTTTCTGCTCGGGTATTACCCCATAGTAAGGCAGTATTTTATGAGGATAAGGTTTGCGTGGCTGCAATGGATAGCCAAGCTGGGGCTTTACGCCTGCACCGCGGCGGGTTGCTACCTGCTGCTGATATATGTTTTCGGTATGAAAGAGCTTCTTGAGGAGATGGGAGATTTTGGGAGATACGGCTCGCTTATTCTGTTGTTTATGGGAGCGGCGGCTTTTATAGTATACGATATCTTTCTGGGGCTGTTTTTCCCCGTTTATGAGAAGCTGCTCAAGCCGAAGATACAGAAGAGAATGAAGTAAATTATCCCCCGAACGGGGGCTATTATAAATCACAGAATGGAGAGGATCAAATGGCAGAGAGAATACCTAAGAGGAGCGACGTTCCTGCGCAGTACAAATGGGCGATAGAGGATATTTACAAGGACGACGCGGCGTGGGAGAGCGATTTCCAGAACGCTAAAGGCTTTATTGGAAGAATAGGCGAGTTCAAGGGGCAGCTTTCCTCGGCGAGGAAGCTGTATGAGTATATGATCCTTGAGGATAAGATGACGGTGACGCTGGACAGCCTTATCAACTACGCGCAGCGTAAGAACGACGAGGATACCGCAAAGGCGGAGTACCAGGATATGACCGACAGGGTGGAGAAGCTCTATGTGGAGATAGCGGGCGCGGCGGCGTTCGTAACTCCCGAGATACTGGCGATACCCGACGAGAGCATGTGGGGATTCTACAAGACTGTTCCGGGACTAGAGCTTTACCGCCGCGTTCTCGATAATATCCGCAGAAAGCGCGAGCATATCCTCAGCGAGCCGGAGGAGCGTCTGCTGGCGATGACCGGCGAGATGGCGGGCGCGCCCGATACCATCTATTCGATGTTCAACGACGCCGATCTGAAATTCCCCGACGCGATAGATAAGGACGGAAACGCGCACCAGGTAACTCACGGCAGCTATACCATGCTGGTAAAGAGCCCCGACAGAGTTCTGAGAAAGTCCGCGTTCGAGTCGGTGTACCACACCTACGAGGGCTTCAGGAACACCGCCGCTGCTGTGCTCGGCTCGCAGATAAAGACTCTTATTTTCAAGTCGCGCGCGAGAAAGTACGACGATACTCTCCAGGCGGCGCTGGACGGCACCGAGGTTCCCGAGAGCGTTTACCACAGCCTTATTGAGGCGGTACACGACAATATGGGGTATATGTACAAATATGTGAAGCTCCGCAAGAAGCTGTTGGGGCTCAACGAGCTGCATATGTACGATCTGTACACTCCCATCGTGCCCGACGCGGATATGAAGATAACCTTTGAGGAAGCGTGGAAAGAGGTTTACGAGTCCCTTGCTCCCTTGGGCGAGGACTATCGCGACATATTCAAAAAGGGTCTGAAGCAGCGCTGGATAGATATTTACGAGAACGAGGGCAAGCGCAGCGGAGCATACTCGGCGGGCGCGAGAGTTCACCCGTTCGTTCTGCTGAATCATAAGGATACCCTGGAAAGCGAGTTTACCCTTGCGCATGAGATGGGTCACGCTATCCACTCCTACCTCTCCAACGAAAACCAGGCGATATGCTACGCGGATTACGTTATATTTGTGGCTGAGGTAGCCTCCACCTGCAATGAGAGCCTGCTTATGCAGAGCCTGCTGAAAAAGACCACTGACAAAAAGCGCCGCGCGTATCTTATAAATTATTTCCTGGAGCAGTTCAGGACAACGCTTTACCGCCAGACGATGTTCGCGGAATTCGAGCTGATGATAAACCGCAAAGCCGAGAACGGCGAGGGTCTTACCGCGGACGCTTTGTGCGGGATGTACCGCGAGCTGAACAAGCTGTATTACGGCGATGATATCATTATCGACAAAGAGATAGATATGGAGTGGGCAAGGATACCGCATTTCTATTACAATTATTATGTATATCAGTATGCGACGGGATTCTCCGCGGCGATAGCTCTTTCACAGCGTATTCTCAATGAGGGCGACAGAGCGGTGAAGGATTATATCGGATTTTTGAGCAGCGGCAGCTCCGCGGACCCGATAACTCTGCTCAAGGGTGCGGGAGTGGATATGACCTCCAAGGCACCCGTTTCGGACGCTCTGGAGATGTTCAACAAGCTCATCGACGAGCTGGAAGGGCTGATGACAGATTAACCCGACCGCTTTAACACCCGCAAGCGCGGCAAAGGATTTTGTCGCGCGTTTTGCCGTATCGGAGGATATCTACGCTGTCCTTGATGGAGAGCTGAAATGCCTTTTCAGCAGCAAGCCCGATGTGTTCCCGAGAGGGCTGGACATAATTCCCAGAGCAAACGAAACTCTCGTCCCGCCCATAAGGGAGCGCAGGAGCGTTGGAATATTTATCAGGGGAGAGCTGCACTGCGCGGAGCTGATCCCACAGGGCGGGCATATGACGGGAAAGCTGTATGTGTGCAGAATCACGGATTACCGTCATACGTTGGAGGAGCTCTCGAAAACCGACGGGGTGTTCTGTATTTCGCCCGCGTTCAAATCCCTTGAGGAGGGAATGAATTCCGTGCTGGAGACCTCCGAGGATCTAAGGCGTACCGCGGAGGACAATCTGTGGTACGAGATGATAGTGAAGCTGTATAATATCGAAAGCACAGTGAGGAATATGTACGCGGAATCCTGCAATATGTTCCGTTATTTCACGTCGAATGAGGGCGATCCCGCGGCGGTAGTTGACGCGGTGTATCTTGTCGGTTCGCTGGTGGAGCGCTGTAATTTGTTTCTGGCTAAATGCGGCAGAGGACTGCGCTTTCTTTGCGACAGCGAGAGCCTGGAGATCGCCGTAAATGCCCGACACGCCGTGGAGGCGCTGCTCAACGCGATACAGAACGCACTGCTGTACTCTCCGCGCGAATGCGAGCCCACGGTGGTTATGAGCTGCATTGAGCGGGATTCCCTGCGATATATGCGGCTCAGCATTTCCAATGAAAGCTCGGTCAGCTTCGGGCGGGAGACCTCATCGCGGCTGGGGCTGGATTTCGGGCACAGGAGAATGTCCTACGGTATCCCCATTATCCGCGAGTTTGTTGTTTCGGCGGGCGGCAGCCTTAGTATTTCCGAGTCCGGCGGAAGATACTGTCTGACGCTGGATATACCTCTTTACAGAGGGAGCGGCACGTCGGAAAATTCTCCGCGCCGCATTGAGCTGGGCGAGTATCCCGATATACTTTTCTGCGGCAGCAGGCTGGACCCCGTGCGGCTTAAGATGGAGCGGGTAATAGCTGCGTTCGGAGATATGGGGTAAATGATAATGTATGCTGGCACGCATATTATGTGGGATTTGCAATGTGGTTCTCCTTTTAATCTGTTAAAAATTAGTTTGTTATGTTTATCCGCTCTATTATTTTGAGAAAGCGGAGCTTTCACGCGCTCTGGTCGGGGCTGACACCTTCGGGGGTGTGGGGGGCGTAATAAAATCCGAACAAAAG
>CAZKJC010000238.1:0-4297 GCA_964552995.1 uncultured Ruminococcus sp. | reverse complement strand
ACGAGAGCAATCCCAGCATGTGCCAGTGCACGGACTGTCTTAGCTTTAAGGCTAAGCCGGGCGTATAATGAAGCGTGATAAAAGGAAGCGCGAGGACAAGTCAGCGTCGGTTTACGACGGTTCTCTGCCTCCTATTCAAAGCGACGACGGTGAAGTGCCCCTCGCTATGATCCCTCTTGCCTCCATCGTCAACAGATTCAACGGCAACTAAAGCATTATGCCGCCGCGCCTTTTATACATTTTTCACACCAAAACGGCGGCCTGGAATATCGGGATTCCTTATTTGTTTTTTGTTTTTGCCATAATTGTCCTCTTAAAAATAATTCCCTCCGAGTCATCGGAGGGAATTAGCTTGTATAAAAAGTATAACAACATAAAGCCCACGCATTAAGGGGCATAAAAAAACGATCCGCAAAATCCTGCCGCATCGGAATTTCAAAAAGGTCGAGTTTGCCTTAATGGCAAACGATGACCGGTTCCCGCAATCGACCGCAGGGAATGAGCGAAGCGAATGACCGAGGATCGCTTGCGGGAATTTTGAAATTCTTTTAAATCATTTACTCCTCGTCAACATAACCTAAAAGCATAATAGCTTAGATCAGCACTTTAAATTATTTGTTGCCGATGGTCATTTTGTCGTTTTCCAGCGCTTAAGATTAGGTATGACCTCGTACAATTCCTTCCGTGCTTCCTCGGTGGTCATTGAGCCGCCGTCTGTCATAAACGGAATGCAGCTTTCGATCATTTCCTCCATAGTTTCGTCCTTGCTGAATTTGCCGTTCTGATAGCAATAGCGGCAGTATTCGGTGCTTTTTGAGCCGTCCGCGTTGGTGCCTTGAAGCGTTTCGTCGGTTATGGTCATACCACAGCTCTGACAGATGTTTTCCTCCATAATGGAACTACCTCCTGTAATTTCAATAACATTATTGTCGGGATCGTAAAGATGAAAATATTTATAGGTGGGGTACGCTTCGGTGATCTCGGTCATCTCGCCTATATTCAGCTTTTTAAGTCTGCGGTACTCCGCAGCGAGATCCTCCACCCAGTAGTTCTGCACAAACTTATACGGGCTGTTAAGATCGGTGCAGTGTCCTTTGATGTTGTCCTCGTTCATCAGAGAAATGCACTTGTTGTCGATGTAAAATTCCACGAATTTGTTTCCGCTGCGGCAGCGTCCGTCCGCGCTTACGCCGAGAAGCTTCTCGTAAAATTCCACAGACCGCTCGAAATCCTTTACCACCAGATAAACAGAGCCTAAATGAAGCGGATTTTTGTTGACCGTTTCATCTAAATGGCTTCTCAGCAGAATGGTGTCGGTGGAGACGTCAAACAGCTTGCTCATTCTGATGATCTTGTCAACGTCCGGAACAGCCTGCCCAAGCTCCCATTTTGAAATGGACTGCCTAGACACCTCAAGCATCTCTGCCAGGCGTTCCTGGGTAAGTCCCTTTTGAATACGCAGATTTTGTATTTGCTCGCCTATCGTCATTTTGATCCTCCTTGGTTCGATTTTCCCCGCCGCAGACAATGCCGCGGTGGAGCTTATGTATGAATTATACGATATTTTGATCAAAAAATCCACCAACTTAAATTGGAACTTTCGCAACCCCGGGTTGCGGCGGCTTTACTTTTAGCTTGTATATCCGCTTATCGCCGTGTACCCCTCTTGTTCGAGAAGCGTAAGGATATCCGGCTCGGCGTAATAGTGCATTGCTCCCACCATCACGAAAACGGTTTCGCCGCTTTCCAGGCATTCTATTATGTATTCCGCCATATTCTTCTGGCGGTCGACGTACATAGCCTTATAAAACTCCTCGTATTCTTCGGACAGCTCCTCGGGGATATTTTCGTCGGAGCACAGACTCTCCAGTGCCGCATTGTCAAAGCCCGACCACGCGCGGTAAAGCTCGCGCACCTGCTCCAGAGAGCCGTCGTAATCGCTTACCGCGCTTTGTACATTGTACACCTGGAGCGCCAAGGGCTGAGCGGCGTTCAGTCCGTACTGAAATTCCGCGGACTCTATCTCGTATATCTTCTTGCCGCGCCGCTTTGCCAGATCAAGGAAAACCGTTTCGGTGCTGTATTCGGTCGAGTAGCCCGCGTCCCGCGCGAGTTTGCTTGTTATAAGGGAACTCCATACCGTGGGAAGATAGCTGTCATAGGCGGTATTATATATGCCCTTGTTCTTGCAGAAATCCCGTATCTCGCCGTAGCTGTCTCCGAAGCAGTCCGCGGCGGTAACGCCCTCGGGGCACTTCATAAGCTCCATTGCCGCGGAAAGCCGCGCGCTGTTGCGCGTAAGCTCCACTGTGTCAACCTCGCAGGCAATGATATCGCTTTCCTCAAAAGCTATCATGACGCATTCGGGGTACTCCGCGTCCAGCCCGACGTGCATAGACCCCAAGAGGTAGACCCTACCGCCGCTTTCCTCGTCGAATACTTCCCAGAACGGCGGCGATATGCTTTCCCTTGTGCTTGCGCAGCCGGAAAGTAGCAGTATGCCGACTATAAGTAAAAATAATCTTTTTTTCATCTGTACTTTTCCCAGAGCTCCGAAAGCGGGTGAACGGTATTTTCCATACCCGTCATATCCACGTTGGCATACTTAAAGCCCGACCATTCCTTTGATTTTTCGGTGAAGCCGTATAGCTCCAGTCGCTTGAAATTACGATGAAAATCGTAATCGTCCTTAGATATCTCACGGATATCCTCAAGACCGCTCTCGCTTAATCTTGCCACAAAGCCGCCGGACATCACCCCGTTATCTCCGCGGAGAAATCCAAGAACATATACTCTGCCGTCCCCGCCGTTTTCTATGTAGGAGGGCTCGGTTCTTCCGTCATTGTCGCAGAATATGGCGCGGCGCTCGAATTTTTCGGTATCATACAACGAGATCGCGGAATTTACGGAGCTTTTCTGACGCTCAACATTATAGAAATATTTCCCGTCCGCGGAAAAGCAGAAGCCGTCGTCCTGGCTGCCGTCCACATTTGAAAACTTGACTTTCTTTATCAGCGCGGCTTTTTCCGCGGAGTAGACCGCGAAATATGCGCCCGTGGACTTCACAACAAATGTATCTCCGTCGGGAGAAAAAGCAGCCTTGCCGCAGTGACTGATATCCTTGAACTGCGCAAGCTCCTTTCCTGCCGCGTCATAAAGGTATACCGCACGCTCCGTGCAGCCAAGCGCAAACTTATCGTTTTTTATATAAGTCCAGAATTTTTTCATGATTTTCCCCCTTTAAACCAGTCTTCCCGAAATTTCAAACGCGGGTCCCTTCTGCCACAGGAACGTGGACAGGATTATTTCAAAGCCCTCGCCGGGACCGCACATAAAGTCCGCGGGCTTGCCCTTGGGAAGTCCGCAGCCCGCCAGCAGATTTGTTATCACTCCGCCGTGAGTTATGCAGGCAGCCCGCGTTACCTCGCGGCGCATCATATCGCTGAAGATCGTGTCCAGACCCTCAACGCACCGCAGCGAGAAATCCTCAAAGCGCTCCCCCTGCGGCGGGCGGGCGTCGGGGCCGCCGCGGAGCCACTCGGTATACTCCCGCAGGTTCTTTAACTGCGCCTGGGTCTTTCCCTCAAACTCGCCGAAATTCATCTCGCCGATCTCGTCAACTATCATCAGCTTGTGCTCGGGGTAGATGATCTCGGCGGTCTCAAGGCAGCGCGCCAGCGGGCTGGAGTATACCTTTCCCACCTCGGGGTAAATTTCCACCGCCGCAAGCTCTCTGATGGTTTTCGCGCCCTCGGGGCATAGCGAAAGATCGGTCTGACCGATATACTTCCCGTCAAGATTGCCCTGCGTGAGCCCGTGACGGATAAGGTATAAATAGTAGTTTTTCATGATATGATCTCCTGTAATTTTCTATGTGGATTTGCTTTTGTGTGCAAATTGGTTTCTTTTGTTGCTCGGTTCTTGTGTTTTGTGAGAAAGGATTTCTCACGCGCCGTTTTTCTTTTAATGTGTTAAATGGAATTATTTACGCGCTCGGACTGGGGCTGACACCTACGGGGAGGGGGGAAGAACAAAATCCGGCAAAAGCGGGGACTTCCCCCCTCCCCTACGGTTTCACCCCAGACCCCAACTTCCCTCTCCCCTCCCCCCTTTCCCCGCTTTTCTTTAGCACAAAGTGGTTTGTTGGATTGTGGGCTTTTAGGGCAATTATTAACGCGACTTAGCCTTTGATGTACTTAAAGCGGAAAGACTGACAAAGGTTGGGTCGCTTGAAAAGGGCAAAAAAACAGGAACTTTGTCAAGTGTTCAATTTGATGTTCCTTTCGTATAGGGGCAA
>CAZKJC010000237.1:0-4338 GCA_964552995.1 uncultured Ruminococcus sp. | reverse complement strand
GCGGGCGCGGCAAGTACCCCCGAGCCCGAGCCTGTTCCCGAACCCGCCCCCGCGGCTTCAAGCGGCGGCAAGATGTCGCAGGATGATATCGAGCAGCTTATTTTGGGCGCTGCCGCTTCCGAGCCGGAACCAACTCCCGAACCCGCCCCCGAGCCCTCGGGCGGTAAGATGTCCGAGGACGATATCGCGGCTCTGCTTCAAAGCATGCAGGACGAGGCGAACAAGTAATTTCAGCAAAAATTCACACAACACTAACAGGATTTCTTTATGCGCGTGATATAGTTATCTAAAAGTTACATAATGCTGTGGATATTATTATAGTATAGAAAGGGATAGTGTATGACAATATCAAAGACGAAATTGAGAAAGACTGTCGAGAACCCTCCCATGGAGTTTCAACCGGTGCGGGAGCTTATTCCCGCTCAGGCTCAGGAGCAGGTGATGGAGCTGTTCTATCAGTTTATAGAGATGGAACATCTTTACGAATCCGCGATACGCGAGGTCAAGACAAAGCTGGAAATACTCGACAGCGAGTTTAAATCCAAATACGACTATAACCCCATTCATCATATCGAGGATCGGCTGAAATCTCCACAGAGCATTCTGGAAAAGCTGCGGCGCAAGGGCTACCCGTTCACCTGCGAGGCGGCGCGCTCGGCGCTCAACGATATCGCGGGAGTAAGGGTCATCTGCAATTACATCGAGGATATTTATACCGTCGCGAATCTGCTTACAATGCAGGACGACGTTGAGCTGATAAACCGCAAGGATTATATTGAAAATCCCAAGCCCAACGGCTACCGCAGTCTGCACCTTGTGATAAAAACTCCCGTTTATCTTTCCGACAGGAAAGAAATGGTAAATGTCGAGGTGCAGATACGGACGATAGCTATGGATTTCTGGGCGAGCCTTGAACACGAGCTTAAATATAAAACCGATACGGACGTTTCCGCCGAGCTTGCGCAGCAGCTCAAGCAGTGCGCTGAAACTATCGCCGATACAGACAAGCAAATGCAGCAGATATACAAGACGCTTAAGGAAATAAACTGATATACATAACATGAAAAATAAGCTCTCACCCAAACAAATCATCGGATCGCTTGCATATCCGGTTTTTACGGCGGTTATATGCTCCGCTTTTATCGCGTTTCAGCTGGCAATTGGCTGGTGGATGGCGATACTTATTCCGGCTGCGGCGATCATTGTCTGCTCGGTAGTTCCTGTTATTATTACATTTATTTACAAAGCCGACACAAGCCGTTTTTTATTGGTAAGAACAGGAATATTATTTGGCACGGCGTTGCTGTTCGCTTTTATGATGTATGTCGGTATTATGCGGTGGAACGGCTGGAAGATCACATGGTATCTTACTATACAAATACTCGGGCTGGTGCTCCTGGGAATGTATTTTATACATAAAAAGGACGGCAGGAAAAAAATATTGGTAAGCCGGATCGTTGCCACTGCCGCCGCCGCGGCTTTTACTGCCGTCGGTTTGTTTATTGATACCTCACGTCCGCATATGGGAGCCGCATGGTGTATTCTCGGATTTTCCATTATATGCACTTATATATATTATTGTCGGAAATCGGATAGTCGTACCGAGATGAATATCTTATGTCTGTCCGACCCCATGATATTTTTTGCGGCTGCCGCAATAAAAATTATCTATTTTACGCCGTTTGACTGAACGGATCGTATTTATAGGTGTTATTTTCCAAAAACCACTTGATTTTTTGGGAGAAATAGGGTATAATAGTATAGTGAATTTTAATAAATGCTCTCGCTTATGGGGACAGGTCCTGCGCAACGGAGTGCTGTGAACCATGTCAGGCGGGGAACCGAGCAGCATTAAGCGGATCTCTTCGTGTGCCGCAGTCAGCCTGTTCCCATAATCGAGAGCATTTGTTTTTTGTAAAAATATAGGATAAAGCCGCCTTTAAACAGGCGATCGGAAGCGGCGTTCGGAAAGATCAACACCAAAAAACCGCACCAAAGCAACGCTCGAATAGATCGACCCTCCGCCCACGCAGGAAAATTTTCCGCTAGAGCCGTGGCGGGCGGGTCGCGGAAAATTTTTTTGAAATAACGCGGAAAATTTTTTTGAGATAAGGGGGAGTTAGGTGTACCTTGCATTGTACAGGAAATATCGTCCGAAAACGTTTGACGATGTTATATCGCAGGAGCATATAACCACTACCCTGAAAAATCAGATATCGAGCGGGACTGCCGCGCACGCTTATCTTTTTACGGGCTCGCGCGGAACGGGAAAGACATCCTGCGCGAAGATACTCGCGATGGCGGTGAACTGTCTCCACCCTGTGAACGGCAACCCCTGCCTGGAATGCGAGGCTTGCCGCGAGATAGAAAGCGGCGCAGCTACGGATATAACGGAGATGGACGCGGCGAGCAACAACGGCGTGGACGACGTAAGGCAGCTCCGCGACGAGGTGGCGTATACTCCGGTAAGCTGCAGGTACCGCGTGTATATAATCGACGAGGTGCATATGCTGTCGCTCCAGGCGTTCAACGCGCTTCTCAAAACGCTTGAGGAGCCGCCGGAGCATGTTAAGTTCATTCTGGCGACTACGGAGCTTCATAAAGTGCCCGCAACTATTCTGTCGCGCTGCCAGCGGTTCGAGTTCAGGCGGATAGATACGGCGGACAGCGCCGAGCGGCTGCTGAACGTCGCGGAAAAAGAGGGCGTAACGCTCGACAGGGACGCGGCGGAGCTTATTTCCCGCCTTTCCGACGGAGGAATGAGAGACGCGCTCTCCGTGCTGGACAGATGTATCTCGGCGGACGGGCACGTTACCACGGAGCTTGTGAGAAGCTGCGCGGGAGTAGCCGACACGCGGCATTTGTTCGCTTTTTCGGAGATGACGGCGAACAGGGACGTTTCGGGCTGCATAAGGCTGCTGAACGAGCTTCACAAGGGCTCTAAGGATATCGCGCGTATCATTGACGAGCTGAGCGGGCACTACCGCGACTTAATGCTTTTCAAGACCGCTCCCGCCGATAAGGAGCTGCTCTCCGCAATGCCGGACGAGTATCCCGAGGTAGAGCGGATATGCGGAATGTATGACCTTAACGATATTCTCCGCTGCCTGTCGCTTTTGCAGCAGTGCGCGGACGATATCGGAAAGACCAAGCAGCGCAAGACTTTAGCGGAAATGTGCCTTGTTAAAATGTGCCTGGGGTTGGGAGCTCAAAGCGGCTCCGCGGACGTTCCGCCCGCCACGGCGGCTAAACCGAACGCTGCGGTGAGCGCTCCCCCGCCCGTGGTGAATATTGTGACGGCGGAGTCTCCCCAAGAGGAATTCACCCCGACTCCGCCCGAAAAAATGTCGAAGCAGGAGGCGGCAAATCTCGCGAAGCTGCGTGAGCTGAGCCGCGAGACCATGCAGATAGTAAAGAATACCGCAGGCGATCCCGAACCGCCGCCCGAGCTCAACAGCGCGCCCGCGCCCGATCTTTACGCGCCAGCGCCCGAGGATTACGGCGCTCCGCCGCCGGATTATGATTATGTTCCGCCGGAGCAGACCGACGGCGCTCCCCCCAAAAAGGCGAAGCCCGACGATAAGCCAAAAGCGGAGGCTCCCGCCAAAACCGAACCGGAGGTCGGCGTAATATCGAATATTACCCCCGAGCAGTGGAAAGCGGCGGTGGAAAAGCTGGACGATATGAACCGCGCAATGCTGACGGATTCCGAAGCCGAGATAAACGGAAACACTCTTACGGTGCGCTCCGCAAGCAATATGCTCAACAGCATGAAGGACGAGCCGCTGAGGACTCTCGAGCGCGAGCTTTCGGAGGTGCTGGGCGGGAAGATCAAGCTGAAAACACAGCGCAAGGAAGCCGCCGAGAGCGCTCCGACTGCCGTAAACGCGGTCGACAGGCTGCTGGAAAAGGCAAAGCGGCTGAATATAGAAATAATTTATAAATGAAAGGAATTTCATCATGAAAGCAAGACTACCCAAGGAATATCAGAACTCCAACGCAAATATGAACGCCATGGTCAAAAAGGCGCAGAAAATGCAGGAGGATATCGCCAAGATCCAGGAGGAGCTGGAGCAGAAGGAGTTTACAAAATCCGTAGGCGGCGGAGCTATCGAGCTTGTCATGACAGGCAACAAGCAGCTCAAGTCCGTAACGATCAAGCCCGAGATAGTTGATCCCGAAGATATCGAAATGCTCCAGGACCTTATTATAAGCGGAGTGAACGAGATACTTACCGAGGTCGACGATTACGGCGCGGCGGAAATGGAAAAGGCTACGGGCGGAGTTTCATTCCCCGGATTCTTTTAAGGCAACACCGCACAAAGACCGCGCCGCGCG
>CAZKJC010000236.1:0-4425 GCA_964552995.1 uncultured Ruminococcus sp. | reverse complement strand
AGCGGTCTTGCCGGTGCCGATAGCCCAAACGGGCTCATAAGCGATAATGCACTTCTTGAGGTCGTCGGCGGAAACGCTGAAGAAATCCAGCTTGATCTGGCGCGCGATAACTTCCTCGGTAATATTGCACTCGCGCTCCCACAGCAGCTCGCCAACACATACAATGGGCTTAAGACCCGCTGCCAGAGCCGCCTTAGTTCTCTTGTTGACGGTCTCGTCGGTCTCGCCGAAATACTGTCTGCGCTCGGAGTGACCGAGCACGACATACTCAACGCCCATTTCAGCCAGCATATCCGCGGAGATCTCGCCGGTGAAAGCGCCGCTCTTCTCAAAGTGGCAGTTCTGCGCGCCTACCTTGATGGGAGTGCCCTTTGTAGCTTCAAGAGCGGTCTCCAGGTTGGTAAATGGAACACACGCGATGACCTCGCAGCCGGGGTTCGCTACCTTGCCCTTAAGCTCCTCAAGCAGAGCCTTAGCCTCCGGGCGGGTCTTGTTCATCTTCCAGTTGCCCGCGATGACCGCTTTTCTTACATTCTTCTTCATATCACAATTCTCCTTATGGTTATTTTTGTAAAATTCAATAAGCTCGCGCAAATTGAATCCGTCAATTGTCATTCCGTCCAGCTTGCAGTCCTTGATCTCAACACATGTCAAGTCGCAGTCACGCATTACCCCACTCGCAATATGAGCATTGTTAAACCTTGCCGCGGAGAAATCGGAGTCTTCAAAAACAGCGGCGGATAAATCGATCTTCTTAAAGTGAGCAGCGCTCATATCCAAGCGTTCAAAGGTCACGGCAGACAGATCGACTTCCTCAAAATGAGCCGCACTCATATCTGAACGCTCAAATTTATTTCCCGAAAGATTTGTCTGTACAAATTTCGAGCCTTCAAAATCGCATTCCGAAACAACGCCGCAGAATTTAGAGGTTTTGATCTCCGCGCCCGCCGCGTTGCAATCTTTTATAAGCTCAATTTTTTCGTTGTTTAAATTCATAAACGTCTCCTTATCTGTTCTTAGCGAAAGGGATCATCCCACTGCTTACGCAAGCTATATATTCACCTCTTCGCCGCAATACGCCGTCGGACTTCAAATACTCACAACAAAGCGAAGCGCCGCCTTTGTCTGTTTGACCCACGAACCGTGAGCGAGGAAACAAAGCTAAGCTCCGCTCTGTTACACAAGCAATATCCGCCGTAACGAACGATCGCGCCGAAGCGTGAAACATCTAATAGGGCAGAAAGCTCTGCCCTATATCATATCCGATTACTTATCCTGGATAGCGTCGATGCCGGGCAGACCCTTACCCTCGAGGTACTCAAGAGAAGCGCCGCCGCCGGTGGAGATGTGGCTCATCTTGTCCGCGAAGCCGAGCTGTACGACAGCCGCCGCGGAATCACCGCCGCCGATGATGGTAGTAGCGTCAGCCTCAGCCATAGCCTTAGCTACCGCGATAGTGCCCTTTGCGAGAACGGGGTTCTCAAATACGCCCATAGGACCGTTCCATACAACAGTCTTAGCGGACTTGGCAGCCTCAGCGAAAAGCTCCATTGTCTTGGGACCGATATCAAGACCCATCATGTCAGCGGGTATCTTGTCCGCGTCAACAACGCTTACCTCGATCTCGGCGTCAATGGGGTCGGGGAACGCCTTTGCCACGGTGGTATCAACAGGCAGAAGCAGCTTCTTGCCGTTCTTCTCAGCCTTTGCGAGCATTTCCTTGCAGTAGTCGAGCTTCTCGTCGTCGACCAAAGATTTACCTACCTCGCAGCCCTTAGCCTTAAGGAATGTGTAAGCCATACCGCCACCTATGATGAGCGTATCGCACTTTTCAAGCAGGTTGGAGATAACATTCAGCTTATCCGCTACCTTTGCGCCGCCGAGAACCGCAACAAAAGGACGCTCGGGAGCTTCAACCGCGTTGCCGAGGAACTCGATCTCCTTGTTCATCAGATAGCCGACCGCGGTCTCCTTAACGAACTTGGTAACGCCAACGGTGGAAGCGTGCGCTCTGTGAGACGAACCGAACGCGTCCATAACGAAAACCTCGCTGTTTACCAGATCGGCAAGCTCCTTGGAGAAGCCCTCGCCGTTCTTGGTCTCATCCGCGCCGCGGAAACGAGTGTTCTCGAGGACAACGATCTCGCCCTCCTTCATAGCCGCAACGGCAGCTTTAGCGTTGTCGCCTACAACATTGTCATCGGGAGCGAACGTTACCTTGCCGGAAACCAGCTCCGCAAGTCTGTCAGCCGCGGGCTTAAGAGAGAACTTAGCCTCGGGACCGTTCTTGGGCTTGCCCAGGTGAGAGCAGAGCACTACCTTCGCGCCGTTTTCGGTGAGCTTATTGATGGTGGGCAGAGCCGCGGTAATTCTGTTGTCGTTGGTGATCTTGCCGTCCTTCAGCGGAACATTGAAGTCAACGCGCACCAGAACCAGCTTGCCCTTTACGGACAGGTCTTCCACATTCTTCTTGTTAAGTTTGCTCATAGTTTTTATTTCCTTTCGTAAATAAAAAATTTTAACAGCTTCATACGGGTATTTTTCCCCTACTGTCTACACAATATATTGTACAATATTTTTGTAAATTTTGCAAGTAGTTTTTCATAAATTCTGTTAATTTTATTGACACAAAAAGCAAAAGGACAATCGACAAAACATTCCGATCGTCCGATTTTATTTTATTCTGTGGGATCACTCCGCAGCGGTCTGCGCATTTCCGACAAGCGGCATTACCAACAGCGCCTCTATGTCCTTTGCGGGACGCGGCTTGCTGTAAAAATACCCCTGCGCCAGGTCGCACCCTATCTCCGTCAGAAAATCTATCTGCCCGCGGGTCTCAACGCCCTCCGCCAGAACTACGAGCTCCATAGCCTTGCCAAGCTCCACGATAGCGTTGGTTATCTGCTTTGACACCTTGTTTTCGTCAAGATCACAAACCAGACTGCGGTCGATCTTAAGAATATCCAGCGGCAGAGTTTTCAGCGAGGACAGCGAGGAATATCCGCTGCCGAAATCGTCCATGGATACGCTCACGCCAAGCTCGCGTATCCTGCCGAGAACGCTTATAGTGCGGTCAATATCCTGCATAGCCATAGTTTCGGTGACCTCCACCTCAAGCCACTTCGGGTCAAGACCCGTTTCGGCGAGAGCCGCGGAGATCGTTGCGTAAACGTCGGTGCGGTAAAACTGCGCCTGCGACATATTCACGGATATTTTCACGGGACGCAAACCCTTATCCTGCCACTCCTTACTCTGGCGGCAGGCGGTGAACAATCCCCACTCGTCGATTTTTGTGATGATACCCGACTTCTCCGCAAGCGGGATAAAATCGCTCGGCGGAACAAAGCCCTTTGTGGGGTGATGCCAGCGGATAAGAGCCTCCAGCCCGCGCATCTCTCCCGTTTTAAAGGAAATTTTAGGCTGATAGTAAAGCTCGAACTGCCCTGTTTCAAGCGCCGTCAGCATTTCGGAGCGCAGCAGCTCCTTTTCCACCATGCTGTTTTCCATATCCCGCGTAAAGAAGCTCACGCGGTTATCGGTATCCTTGGCAAAAAGGCACAGCGAAGCCTTGTTATACATCGTATAGATATCGTCGTGTCCGTCAAACTCACATACTCCCGCGAAAAAATTCACGCTTTCCCGCAGGGTATCGTTGTTCAGACGGTTCATTACCGCGGTCTTGAAGGACTTGGCGATCTCCTCCGCCTCCGCTTCACCCGAACAGGAGGTCAGCAACGCGAAATCGTCCGTATTTACGCGTCCGACCACGCTTCCCTTTCCCGAAGCAGCCTTTGCAGCGGATCCGAAAGCTCTTACGACCTCGTCGCCGACCTCGGTGCCGAAAAAGGTATTTATGCGTCCCAGCTCCTCCACGTCAAACACGATGAGCGAAACGGGCTCGCCGCTTTCCTTGGCAGTCTCAAGAAGAAGCTCTCCCTGCTCCATAAAACCGTCGCGGTTGAGCAGCCCTGTCATTCTGTCCGTGTTATCGGCTTTTTTGAAGCTTTTCTCCAAAGCTACGATCCGCCGGATAGCTATCAATAAAGCGACCGCAACCAGAATAAGAGCTATCGCGAGAACCGTAATAACAATCTTCATTGACCGTTCGACCTTTCTTTAAATAAAACCTATGTCCGATCCCATAATATTTCTGTATCTTGACCGAACGGGCAGCACCCGCGTTATCTCAAACACAGCGCTTTTCTGCCGCTTACAATAACGCGCGTAAAAGCAAATCCCCTTTACACTTACCTAAACGGCGCGCCGGAAACCGGAAAAAGCTGTTCCGGAATTTAACATAGCTTTCCCGACCTCTCCCCAAGTTTATTATATCATACCTTTTGTAAAATTTCAACATATTTTTTTAGATTTTTAAAAAAAATTTCACGAAATATACATCTGCCAATAAACGCAAAAAACCGCCCG
>CAZKJC010000235.1:0-4432 GCA_964552995.1 uncultured Ruminococcus sp. | reverse complement strand
TCTGGAGCCTTGTAAGAATTGCGGGGGGAGGATTTTTCAGCACCCGACAATAGCGCCCGTCGGGAGCTTTCCGCAGCAGCCCCCAGTCCGTTCCGTCCGCGCGGGGAATGAGCTTCTGGGGCAGGAACAGCGCGGAATCCCTGAAGCCCTCGCTGCCTATGATATCATATATCTCGGCTTCCGTAACGCTCTCTTTGGACAATATTTTCGCCGCTGTGCGGAAATACGCTCCGTATATCTCACTGAATATCGTCATTTTTTTCTCCGTTATACATTTTGTTCATTCGGTATATGTCGCGGAAAAACATTGCGCGCGCGGCGTCGCAGCCGCCCTCTACCGAGATTATTCTGCCGATAAGGGTCTTTGCCCAGTGCATTACCTCAAAGGGGTCGAAAACGTCCGCGGTATAAACAAAGGTGTTCTCGGCGAGCTTTTCCACTGTTCCGCAGCGCTTCTCGCGTTCAAGGCGGTCTATGACAAAGCCCTCGGTCTTCTCGTCGATACGCAGGGTTATTTTTATGGGAGTGACCGTTCCCGAATCGCGGCGCTCCCCGAAGGATACCCCGAAGCACTTTTCCATATTCTTCTCGTATTTATCCCGTACAGCGCCGTAATTTTCCGCGCGCTCCGCGAGCTTTACGGAGCGTATGGAATCCAGCCGGAATGAATTGAAGCGTTTGTATTCCGCGATATATCCCGCGAGATACCGCCGCCCCGTCTGCACCGAGGACAGTATTTGCAGCGGCAGGACAAGATTCTCGTTTTCGGCGGGATTCGCGGAGTGCCGCTGCTTTCCCGAAAAGCTGCGGAGCACCACAAATCGTTTCTGCGCGATAGCCTCGGTTATTTTCAGAAGTATTTCGTCCTCAAGAGTATGTACGATGTAGTTGTGCTTCATAAAAAACAGGTCGTTTTTCAGCCCGAGAGTTTTGAGTATGCTGTTTCCGATAACGCCGAATTTCTGCGTTTCGGAGTAGAATTTCAGCGCGTCCGCAAGCCCCTCAATTTGCAGAAGCTCCTCGGCGGAGTCAGGGGAAATACGAAAATAGGCGGTCTTTCCCCGCTTTTCGGCCAGGATAATTCCCTCGTCGGCGTACTCTTTCAGCTTGTTGCGCACGGTCTGCTCGTCGAAAAATATGCCGAAGCGCCTGTCAAGCTCCTCCGTAAGCTCCCTGAGGGAGAGCGGCGAGTTGTCTTGCAGAATATCAAGTAAAAAGAAATGCAGCCTGATGTCGTTGTCGGTGAAGCTTTTGGAATAATACGCCCGATAAAGCGGGTTTTCGTGAATATGCCCGCTGTCTACGCAGATGGATATTTTTCTTCCGCGCACAGAGTCGTCATATTTCAGATGATCCCCCAGCCAGCTTTCCACGCGCCGTTTTTCATCGTCATAGGTGCGGGAGCTTTTTCTCTTGAAATCGTTCCTGACCTTATAGCCGTAAACAAAAAAATCCCGCACATAATCTCTTGTTTTGTCAAAGCTCTTTATCAACTCGGAAAACCCGCTCATTGCCGCACCCTCTTTCCTATTTTATAATAACAGAAATCGGAGGATTTTGCAAGCGATTTTTGACCTGAGCTTCACGCGTAATACAAAGCGCGTCAAAATAATCATTTTGATCCGTCAAAAAATTGTGCAAAATATCCTTTGACATTTTGACCCGATTTTCTTATAATTATATCAGATGTGTAGCTTACCGCGTAATTCCGATCGGCAGGCTGCACATTTTTTGTTTTTCGGAGGGAGATAAGTATGGATTCTAAAAATCAAAAAATGGCTTCGGCTCCCGTTGGAAGGCTGATGCTTTCAATGGGGATACCTATGATAATCTCAATGGTCCTGCAGGCGGTCTACAACATTGTCGACAGCGCGTTTGTGTCGAATATGCCGCAGGGCGGCGAGGACGCTCTGAACGCGCTTACGCTGGCATTCCCCTTGCAGATACTGATGGTGGCGGTCGGGATAGGCACGGGCGTGGGAGCAAATGTTCTTGTCGCCAAAAGTCTTGGGCAAAAGGACGGCGAGCTTACGAACAGGACATCGGGGAATGCGGTTTTTCTCGGAGCGGCGATCTTTATAATTTTTTTGATCTTCGGATTTTTCGGCGCGGGAGCCTATATAAATTCGCAGACCGACAACGAGGTCATTTCCGCGATGGGAACCGATTACTTAAGAATATGCTGTGTGTTCTCGCTCGGAATGTCGATGTTTGCCGTTTTTGAAAAAATGCTTCAGGCGGCGGGGCACTCGCTCTGCTCCACAATAGCGCAGATACTCGGCGCGGTCACGAATATCGTTCTCGATCCGATACTGATATACGGCTGGCTGGGCTGTCCCGAAATGGGCGTAAAGGGCGCGGCTTACGCTACCGTGATAGGGCAGATGGTATCGTTTGCGGCGGCGCTGATATTCCATTTGAAATTCAATAAGGCAATACGCATAAGACCGAGGGATATCAAGCCGTCGCTCAAAATAATCGGCATGATCTACTCGGTGGGGCTGCCCGCGATCATCTCACAGGCGCTGATATCCGTTATGACATATGGAATGAACATTATCCTCAAGGGCGTAAGCGAGAATATGGTCACGGCCTACGGACTGTACTACAAAATTCAGCAGTTCCTGCTGTTCGCGGCGTTCGGAATGCGCGACGCGATCACTCCCATAACAGCTTTCAGCTACGGAATGGGCAGCAGCGGGCGCATTAAAGAGTGCGTGAAATTCGGGCATTTGTTTACCGCTATGATCATGCTGGCGGGGTGCGCGGTCCTTGAAATATTTGCCGTTCCGTTCTCGGATATATTCGGGCTGTCGGGAGAAACTCAGGCGCTTTGCGTAAGCGCGATACGCATTATTTCGATCGGATTGGTATTCGCGGGAATAAATATCGCTTTTCAGGGAATATTCCAGGCGGTCGGCAGCGGTATGGGCTCGCTTGCCGTTTCTGTCGGCAGGCAGCTGCTGTTTGTGTTCCCGTTTGCCGTAATTTTCGCGCAGATCGCCGCGGCAAACGCGTCGATGAGCTGGCTTTTATGGACGGTTTTCCCCATCGCGGAGCTGCTGACCGCTATTGCGGCGCTTATCATCTGGCGGAAGATCTCCTCGGGTAAAAATCTGAAGCCGATCGCGCAATAATGCCGGCATTTTCCGCTCGTCAACATAGCTTAAAAGCATAACAGCCCGGATAAGCACTTTATATACAGACTGAAAATGCGCACGATACGATGTACCGTGCGCATTTCAATTACAAAATTGCAAACTGCCGTATCAGCCCTCAGCGGGAGCTCCTACGGGACAAGTACCTGCGCAAGCGCCGCAGTCGATGCAAGCGTCAGCGTCGATAACATACTTGCCGTCACCCTCGGAAATCGCGTTTACGGGGCAGCCGTCAGCGCAAGCGCCGCAAGCGATGCAATCATCGGAAATTACATATGCCATAATAGTTTACCTCCTGTATGTATTGGGATATACCTGAATAAGACCCCCGCAAAAGCGACGGGTCTTTAATATATTGTAACACTTTTTCAGAAAAAGTCAAGTCAAAAAAATGTATAAATTTTTTCTGAATATTTGTGTATTTTGGCTTAGCCTACGCTAACAGGCGGAGAAACCGCGTTAAGGCAACACCGCACAAAGCGCGTAGCGCGATCTTTGTGCGGTGTTGTCTTAAATGAGACAGCTATCCCCATTTTTCTAAAAATTGTATTGACATTTTACCATAAATATGTTAAAATTTTTTTAAGAAGCTGATCTCATAGGAAATGGGTATGTTTTTCGAGCAGAGTATGATCCTGCCGCGGGAAAGCCGCAAAATGTCCCGAATACGTCTATGAGCGGTAAAGTGAACGCGCTTCTGTGATATGTTGGTTTCCCCTATTATTGAAAGGAGTTAACGACTATGAGAAACGTCTACACAACATTGCTTTTGATTTTTGCAATTGCTATCCTGATCTGCAGCTATGTTATTTCAAGAAAGGATAAAACCGAGCTTACAAAGGCTATAAGCCGCATAATGATCGCCGCGCCGTTTACCATGGCGGCATACGCGGGAGCGCTGCTCGCGCCGGAGCTGATGTTCGCGGAAATAATGTACGCGGTCTATTACACCGTTTCCGACATATTGCTGATCAATATGCTGCTTTACGCGCTTAAATATACGCGGGTCTACGACCTGCGGGCATGGCAGAATATAGCGCTGTTTGTTATCGTGGCAGCCGACGGCGTTCTGATGTTAGCCAATGTGTTTACCGAAAGCGTCTTCATCTTCCGCTGCGGACTTACGGAGGACGGCGCGGGTACGGCATTCTACGGTATCGCCGAGCGCGGCGGGCTGTATAATATACACAGAGCGATAATCTACGGTATGGTGGTGCTGATAGTGATACCGCTTGCAGTCAAGATCAGGCGCTCTCCGTCGATGTACCGCAAGA
>CAZKJC010000234.1:0-4456 GCA_964552995.1 uncultured Ruminococcus sp. | reverse complement strand
CCCCTCCCCGTAGGTGTCAGCCCCAGTCCGAGCGCGTGAAAGCTCCGCTTTCTCATACCAATAGAACGGATAAACACAATAATTGCAACAACATGCGTAGCTCACATAAATTATCATTTAACTTTTTATCCCCCACCTTTTTGGCGGGGGATAACTCTTATTCTTCGCCGACCCGCTGCTCAATATCCTTGAGCGCCAGATCGTTCACCCAAAGCTCCTCAAAGGCGCTCATGGGCATGGGCTTCGCGAAATAATAGCCTTGAACCATAGCGCAGTCGATCTGCTGCAAGAACTCCACCTGCTCCTTGGTCTCTACGCCCTCGGAGATGACCTCCATATTAAGGTTCTTCGCCAGGTCGACCACAGTTGAAATTACCGCTCTGCCCTTGACGGAGTTGACCGTTCCGTTAAAGAACTCACGGTCGATCTTCACCACGTCGGCGGGAATATCCTTTAGGATATTCAGCGAGGAATACCCCGAGCCGAAATCGTCTATCGAGAGCTTGAATCCCACATCGTGCAGCTTATTCATTATCTTCAGCATAAGCTCCGTGTTGTCGGAGAATACGCTTTCGGTAAGCTCCAGCTCGATGTACTCGTAGGGTATCTCGTACTTGTCCACGATCTCCCTTAATCTCCAGATATAATCGTCGTAGTTGATGTGCAGGCGCGACTGGTTTACCGATACCACAACGGGAGTTTTCCCCTGCGAGATCCACCGCTTCATCGCCTTGCAGACCTCCTCAAGTATGAAGAAGTCCAGCTCCACAACGAATCCGTTCTTTTCGCTCAGCGGTATGAAAGCGTCCGGATAAATAAAGCCGTATTCCGAGCTGTTCCAGCGGATAAGCGCCTCCGCGCCCTCTATATGGCGGGATTTCGTGCCGTATTTCGGCTGGAGATAACACTGGAACTCGTGATTTTTAAGCGCCGCAGGCATAACGCTTTCGTAATCCTTTTCGCGCAGAGCCTTGTCGCGTATCTTTCCGTCATAGAACGCTATCGAGGACTCATGCAGACCCTTAAGCGTTTTCTTGGCTATCGTGCAGCGATCCAGCGCGGCGTTTATATCAATGCTGCCGTTCTTGTCCATGCATTCCTCAAGACGGCATACGCCCGCGCTGAACAGAACGGGATACTTTACGAAAAGCGCGTTCCTGCGCTCAAACTCGTTGAATATCCTGTGAATTTTGGTTATCAGCTCGTTGTCCGTCGCGTTGTGTACCGTGCAGGCAAAGTTGTCGTCGGAAATGCGCGCGAAAAGCTCGTCATCGTCAAGATGGTCGCCTATGGTCTTATAGAGGCGCTCCAGCATTCTGTTGCCCTCATGGTAGCCCAGGCTGTCGTTGACATACTTGAATTTATCAATATCAAAAAGAACGATAGCCCACTTGTCGGGAACGGACTTTTTGAGCATTTTCTTCGTGTCGTCAAGGTATTTTCCCTTGGAGCGCCCGCCCGTCAGCGGATCGGTCTCCGCGGCGCGGTTGTTGCGCACCACCGCGAGAAGTATCGCAGCCATAAGGCACAGGAGCACTATTACAAATACCGAAAGCACAAGCCATGAATACTTGTCAAAAAACCGGTTGAAGGTCATGGACTCGTACCCCGTAGCCGTCATATTGTTGTAGGCGGTAACGGTGGCGGTGTTGAAGCCGATCTGAAGCAGCGACTTCTCGATGACCGTGCTGAGCGGAGTGTCAAGAGCGGTCGCTATGCAATCCATATGGAATCCCGCACAGACGTTGAGTATATCCATATCGTCATAGCCGCCGTTTTTAAGATAGATTATCTCCTGAGCGCCCGCGCATACCGCGTCCGCCTCGCCGTTCTGCACAGCCTCCATGCAAAGCTTTACATTGTCGTAGGGGAGGAAAGAAGCCGATGGATACAGCCTTCTCGTGTATCTTATTATATCATCGCAGTTGTCGGGAACGGCTAATTTCATACGCTCGTTGAGAACCGTATCGGAGCGCCCCGCGACAACTATCGGCGAACGGTTATAGGGCAGGCTGTAATAGTAATTCCCGAAGCTCGCCATACTCGCGTTATTAACGCCGCCGCATATAGCGTCGGCTTCGCCGCTTTCCAGCATTTTCACACATTCCGCCAGCGTCGCGCAGGGAACAACGTTCACTTTTATCCCCGAATAACCCTCGATCTCCTCAATGACCGAGCCGGTAAGCCCGGATATCCCGCCGGACGACGCGTTGTAAAATTCTATCAGATCGGCGTTTTCGTTATATGCTATCGTGATCTCGGGGTGCTCTTCAACGTAGTCAAGCTCCTCCCTGCTGAACGCGTATTTCTGCGCGCCGTACATCGAAAGGTTACTCTCATACACAACACCCGGATACTGCGGATCGATCGTGTGGATATTATGCAGCGCGTCATTTATCTGCGCGGGGAGCTCCCTGTCAGCCCCCGAAACGAGGAAATAGCTCTCCTCCATACCGAAGCGGTATACTATTTTTTCGCCGCCCCACACCCGCAGGCTCTCCTTGACCACCGCGTCGATCCTGCCCGCCCTGAAATCGGTGCGGAGCTGTTCCTCGGTGTTGTAGAGTATAAATTCCGCGTCGCTTATCTCGCCGCAGACAAATTTACCGTTTTTGAAAAATCTTGACTCGTCCTCGGCAAGATAGCCTATGCGGGCGTCGTTTATAGCCTCGGCGTCGTTATAGCATATCCGCGTTCCCTCCGCCTGGTCGCAGGTGTAAACCGCGGAGAATTTCGCCAGCATGGAGAAGTCGGTCAGGGCGGCGCCGCTGTCGCTGTCGGCGCCCGCGAGGTCCTTGTATATTTCCCATTCAGACTGCGAAACGCAGGGGATCATGTCGATCTTTCTGTCAAGAAGAAGCTTTATAAGCTCCTCCTCTGTGCCATCCACAAAGGTGTACCTGTGTCCCGTGAATCTGGTCATCGCGGAAAGATAATCATATCCCGCGCCCTGATATTCCGAGCCGCTCTTATATATGCCGAAATTCGGCGCCGCTCCTACAACAACGGTCTCACCGCTGTCCGCCGCCGAAATATCCGTTGATAAAAATGCCGTAAAAACAAAAAAAGCCGCCGCGAGAGAGATAAACCTGCCGAACAGCCTGTGTTTTGTCATTGCAGTCACCCCCGAAACAGCCCTTGCCAAAAACAAAAGACAAGTAATTTATTGCTTAAATAAATTATAGCATATGTAACGCCCGTTTTCAATACCTTTGTAAAAATTTTCTCACTTGTTCAATTTCTTCTCTTATCTTTTGGCAATGTTGCACAAAATATTGACAAACCATGCTATTTATGGTATAATAACAAGTGAAAGATTTTAAATAAAGACCGCCAAGAGCAACGTTCGCAGCAATCAACGCTTCACCCCTGCAGGAAAGCAACGCCCGCAGCGAGCAACACTCAGCCCACGCAGGAAAATTTTCCGCGGGAGCCCGTGAAAGCGAAGTGGAGCGCAGCGGAACGGAGCTTTTACGGGCGGGTCGCGGAAAATTTTTTAAATAAGGAGACTGGAATTATGAATTGGTTTGAGAACGCAGTGTTTTATCACATTTATCCTATCGGGTATTTCGGGTGTGCCAGGGTGAACGATCAGCAGTCGGAGCCCGCTCATGTGATATTGAGGCTTATAGACGATATACCTCATATTAAGGAGCTGGGCTGCAACGCTATTTATTTCGGGCCCGTATTTGAGTCGGTGGCGCACGGGTATGATACTATTGATTATACGAAGATCGACCGCAGACTGGGCACTAACGAGGATTTCAAAAAGGTATGCGACGCGCTGCACGAAAACGGGATAAAGGTAGTGCTGGACGGAGTTTTCAATCATGTCGGAAGAGATTTCGGCGCGTTCAGAGACGTGCGCGAGCATAAGCTGGGCAGCGCGAAAAAGGACTGGTTCCATGTGCGCGAGGGCAATTCGGGCTATAACGACGGTTTTTATTACGAGGGCTGGGAGGGTCACTATGAGCTGGTGAAGCTCAATCTGTACAATCCCGAGGTAAAGCAGTACATAAAGGACTGCATTACGGGCTGGAGAAACGAATTCGGTATCGACGGCTTAAGGCTGGACGTTGCCTACTGCCTGGAGGAGAATTTCCTGCGGGAGCTGCGCGGGCACTGCAAGTGGCTGGCGGGCGACTTCTTCCTGCTGGGAGAAACTCTCCACGGAGATTACAACAGATGGATGAACGACCAGATGCTGGACAGCGTAACGAATTACGAGTGCTACAAGGGCTTGTTCTCCAGCTTTAACGATATGAATATGTTTGAGATAGCTCATTCCATCAACAGGCAGTTCGGCAGCGAAAACTGGTGCCTGTACCGCGGAAAGCATCTCTATACCTTTGTTGATAACCACGACGTAACGCGCGTAGCTTCTATCTTAAAGACAAAGGAGCACCTGCCGCTTATCTACACGCTGATGTTTATGATGCCCGGCATACCGTCGGTC
>CAZKJC010000233.1:0-4458 GCA_964552995.1 uncultured Ruminococcus sp. | reverse complement strand
ACATCTGGTACTACATGGGTACTCCCTCCAGGATCGGACAGGTTCATGATCTTACCCCCACGAAGCTGGAGGAGGTGCTTTACTTCACAAAATATATCGTCATCGACCCGGGCGAGAAAACGGGTCTGGTGAAAAAGCAGCTTCTCACCGAGGAGGAATATTCTCAGTATTCCGCGAAATTCAGCGGTATAGATACGTTCCGCGCGGGTATGGGCGCGGAGAGCATAAAGGAGCTGCTCAAGGAGATAGACCTTGACAAGCTCGCCGAGGAGCTTAAGGAGGAGCTTGCGGGCACTCCCGCGGGTCAGAAGCAGGTCAAGCTGCTCAGACGGCTGGACGCTATCGAGGCGTTCAGAACTTCCGGCAACCGTCCCGAGTGGATGATACTGGACGTTATCCCCGTTATCCCCCCCGATATCCGACCGATGGTACAGCTTGACGGCGGACGCTACGCGACCTCCGACCTCAACGAGCTTTACCGCAAGGTGGTAATGAGAAACAACCGTCTTAAGGTGCTGCTGGATAAGCACGCTCCCGATCTTATAGTAAGAAACGAGAAGCGTATGCTCCAGGAGGCTGTGGACGCACTGATAGACAACGGCAGGCACGGCAGAGCCTACACCGGCTCCAACAACCGCCCGCTGAAGTCCCTTTCGGATATGCTCAAGGGCAAGCAGGGACGCTTCCGTCAGAACCTGCTGGGTAAGCGCGTCGACTATTCGGGACGTTCCGTTATCGTCGTAGGCCCCGATCTTAAGATGGATCAGTGCGGTCTGCCCAAGGAGATGGCGCTGGAGCTGTTCAAGCCCTTTGTGCTGAACGATCTGGTGGTAAAGGGAGTTTCCCCCAACATCAAGCAGGCGAAAAAGCTGGTGGAGCGCGCAGACGACAAGGTGTGGGATTCGCTGGAGAGCGTTATCAAGGATCACCCCGTGCTGCTCAACCGCGCGCCTACGCTGCACCGTCTGGGTATACAGGCGTTCTCTCCCGTGCTGGTAGAGGGCAGAGCCATCAAGCTGCACCCGCTGTGCTGCACCGCGTTCAACGCGGATTTCGACGGCGACCAGATGGCAGTGCATCTCCCTCTTTCCGAGGAAGCGCAGGACGAGGCGAGAAATCTTATGCTCGCCGCAAAGAACCTGCTCAAGCCCTCCGACGGCAAGCCCGTTACCGTTCCCACGCAGGATATGGTACTGGGTTCCTACTACCTTACTCTTGACAAGTCGGGAGAAAAGGGCGAGGGCAAGATTTTCCGCGACGCAAACGAGGCTCTTATGGCGTACAAGGACGACGTTATCTCCATTCACGCCGCTATCAAGGTAAGAGTTACAAAGGACCTGGGCGATACGAAGATATCGAGGATCGTTCCCACCACCGTCGGAAGAATTATTTATAATGAGCATATCCCGCAGGACCTGGGCTTCGTTGACAGAAACGATCCCGATCATCAGCTGGATTACGAGATAGGCTTCAAGGTGCGCAAGAGCGAGCTGGGTCAGATAATCGACCGCTGCCTTAAGATACACGGCACGGCGACCACCGCTCAGGTGCTGGATAAGATAAAGGCGATGGGTTACAGATACTCCACACGCTCGGGTATCACGGTCGCGGTAAGCGACGCGGAGATACCTCCGCAGAAAGCCGAGATACTGGCGGCGGCGGACGCGAGCATCGCCAAGATAAACAAGCAGTTCAGCCGCGGCTTCATTTCCGATACCGAGCGCAAGGCGAGCTTCATCAATATCTGGAACAAGGCGACGGAGGACGTTGCGGCGGCGCTGACGGAAAACCTCGATCCCTACAACAACATCTTTATGATGGCGGATTCGGGAGCCCGCGGTTCCAAGGCGCAGATAAGACAGCTCGCGGGTATGCGCGGACTTATCGCGAACACCTCGGGCGCTACCATCGAAATGCCTATCAGAGCTAATTACCGCGAGGGTCTGAACGTTCTGGAGTACTTCATTTCCTCCCGCGGCGCGCGTAAGGGTCTGGCGGATACGGCGCTTCGTACCGCGGACTCGGGCTACCTTACAAGACGTCTGGTAGACGTTTCGCAGGAGGTAATTATCCGCGACGAGGACTGCGGCACGGTTAACGGTATAGAGGTATACGAGATACGCGAGGGCAACGAGCTTGTTGAAAAGCTGGCGGAGCGCCTTGTGGGACGTTATCTCGCGGAGGATTTCACCGCGCCGGACGGCTCATTCTCGATCTCCAGAGAGAAGCTGCTAAACGACGACGACGCTGCAAGGATCGTAAAGACGGGCGTTGAAAAGGTAAAGGTGCGCTCTGTTCTCACCTGCGAGCTGAAAAACGGCGTTTGCGCGAAGTGCTACGGCGCGTCGCTGGCAAACGGACAGCTTATCAGCAAGGGCGAGGCCGTAGGTATCATCGCGGCGCAGTCCATCGGCGAGCCCGGTACGCAGCTCACCATGAGAACCTTCCACACGGGCGGTATCGCTTCGGCGGAGGATATCACGCAGGGTCTGCCGCGTGTTGAGGAGCTTTTCGAGAGCCGTCACCCGAAGAATATGGCGATAATTACCAGGATATCGGGAACGGTACGCTATGAGGAGATAAAAAAGACCCGTCACGCGATAATCACCGCGGAGGACGGCACGGAGGAGCAGTATGCTGTTCCTTTCGGCTACCGACCCAAGGTATTCGACGGAGACGTTGTGCAGGCGGGCGATCCGCTGACAGAGGGCTCGATAAATCCCCCCGACGTACTCGCGGTAAAGGGCGAGAAGGCGGTTCAGAATTATATTATTTCCGAGGTTCAGAAGGTCTATCGCCTGCAGGGTGTTGATATCAACGACAAGCATATAGAGGTGATCGTGCGCCAGATGATGCGCAAGGTAAGGATAGTAGAGCCGGGCGACAGCTTCCTGCTGGCGGGCGCGGTCATCGGCAAGACGGAGTTCACCGATATCTGCGACGCTCTCAAGGAGCGCATCGAGGCGGGCGAGCAGCTCACGCTGCCCACCTGCGAGCCGGTCCTGTTGGGTATCACCAAGGCTTCGCTCGCGACGGACAGCTTTATGTCGGCGGCTTCGTTCCAGGAGACCACGAGAGTGCTCACCGAGGCGGCTATAAGAGGAAAGGTAGACCCGCTGACAGGTCTTAAGGAGAACGTTATCATCGGCAAGCTCATTCCCGCGGGAACAGGGCTCAAGGTGCGCCAGGAGGCGGAAAAGGTAGCAGCCGAAGCCGCAGCGGCGGCAGCCGAGAACGATCCCGACGAGCCTACAGAGGAGATCTCATAAAAACAAGAGATCAAACGCGCATACAGCATAGAGCGACAAGCCGTCGCTGCATTAAGGGGCGCATAAAACAGATCCACAAATCGCCCACGAATGAATTTCAAAAAGGTCGAGTTTGCCGAATGGCAAACGATGACCGGTTCCCGCAATCGCTCGGAGCGAAACGAAGTGAAGCGGAGAGTGCTTGCGGGAATTTTGAAATTCTTTTAAATAATTTGCTCCTCGTCAACATAGCTAAAAAGCATCACAGCCCGGATCAACAAATTAAGGGCGGGCACATAGTGGGCAAAATGCACAAAAGCGGCGACGCGAATTAAATAAATGGCGGTGTTTGTCACAAAAAATGGGAAAAGCCCTTGACAAACGCCGCCTTTTGTATTAAAATGTATGAATGTGTGAGAAGCTGTGATTAAATTTGTTTGTTATGGAAATAATATTCAATGCAGCTTGTATAAAGTATAACGACGTAAAGCCCACGCATCAGAATTTCAAAAAATCGCGCATTTGCCGAAGGGCAAATGCTGCGCGGTTCCGCCGGCGCTGCGGAGCGAATGAACATGGGTTTTGCGCAAAAAACGCGTAATTGCTTATGGCATCTTGTTGAGCTTTGCGCAAAACTCCGTGAGGGAGCGGAGCAGTGGTGGCGGAATTTTGAAATTCCCATTTAAATCATTTGCTTCTCGTCAACGCTTTATATACAGACTGAATGGTCACTGTTCTTGCATGAAATTATTTTTTTTGGAGGTGAAATAATGCCTACGTTTAATCAGCTTGTCCGTAAGGGTCGCCAGGTTTCCGAAAAGAAATCCAAGGCGCCTGCGCTTCAGAAGGGTATGAACACTCTGCGCAAGCAGCAGATCGATCAGCACTCTCCCCAGAAGCGCGGCGTGTGCACAGCCGTAAGAACTCAGACTCCCAAGAAGCCTAACTCCGCGATGAGAAAGGTAGCCAGAGTAAAGATATCCAACGGCTATGAGGTAACCGCTTATATTCCCGGAATCGGACACAAACTGCAGGAGCACTCCGTCGTTCTTATCAGAGGCGGACGTGTTAAGGACCTCCCTGGTGTGCGTTACCACATCGTAAGAGGAACTCTCGACGCACAGGGCGTTGACAAGAGAATGCAGGGGCGCTCCAAGTACGGAGCTAAGAAGCCCAAGGCAGGAAAGAAGGCTTAATCGTCCTGTAAGCT
>CAZKJC010000232.1:2739-4486 GCA_964552995.1 uncultured Ruminococcus sp. | reverse complement strand
AAAAATTTTTCGCACCGGCGAACTTCGTTCGCCTACCGCGCCCCCAAAGCTCCGCGTTCGCTCCGCTTTGGGAGCTTGTTGCGAAAAATTTTGCTGCGTGGGCGCGACGTTGCTCTTGGCGGGCGTTGCTTTGCTGCGTGAGTGAACCTTACTCTTAAACGCCCGCCGTATATCCTACCAGCACATAAAATCCCATTGAAACTATACCTATATATATCAGCATTACGGGATATCCGCGAAATGCCCTCGGTATCTTGTCCGAATCCAGCTTTTCCTGCGCGATATGCAGCAAAAAGCAGGCGAGGAAAAACCCTATGCCCGTTCCGAAGCCGTAGCCGATATAGCTCCATATATCGTTACCGTATGCTGAATTAAGAAACAAAGCGCCCAGCACCGTACAATTGACAATAGCAAGGTGCGCATGCTTCTTTATCAGCGCGAACGTGCGCGGGAATACCCTCCACAGAAACATCAGCGCCAGCACATACAAAACGCTTATTACCGTAACGTACACCAGCGGCATAAACAGATATCCCAGCTCCAGCGGCAGCAGAAGCCCGTCCAGGAAATAGGATATTATGCTGGCTATCGTGGTCATGGCGGTCATGCCTACGGTAAATCCCACTACATGAGTATTTTTGCGGGAGGCGTAAATGACCACGTTCGAGCCGAGCGCTCTTTCAAATATCGCGTTCTGCACAAATACCGACAGCATGGCGGTGGAAACTATTTTAGCGAGAGCGTCCATTATTTCCTTGCCCCCCTTCTGCCGACTATCACGCGGCATACCGCCGCGAGTATTCCCACAAGAATAAACCCGAAAAAGGGAGAACGCGCCGCGGGCATAGGCTCGTCAAACAAAAACAACCCGAATATCGTTCCGTAAGCAAGCAGCTCGCGTATGATACCCACCGCGAAAGCGGCGATGGCGTAGCCCGCGATGTATACCAGCGCGTCCACCGCCATTGTGCCGAACGGCTCAAGATAAAAGCGGCTCTCCGTTTTGGCAAGCAGCAGCAGATTGACAACGCTTATCTCAACGTATATCAGCACTCCCGATACCGTTTCGGGAAACAGCAGCGAAAGCAGCAGCACCGTCGGGATATACACCACTCCCGCCACCACCGCGTACAGCAGTATCCGTATCGAATACATTATTTTGCGCGGGATAAGACGGCACGCCAATATCGAAATATATGACACCATAAAAAAGGTCAGCGTCAGCACCAGCGCACGCTCCGCGGTGGTCGCGGCGACGATTATCGGCGCCGTCACCAGTCCGCTCATAAGAACGATATTCTGGCGGAAAAGCCCGTCAAGGTTTATCTTGAATTTTTTCTCACTGTCATTCATCTTTTCCCGCCCCCTTATCCTTGCGCTTGCGGTGATGCTTTATTTTTCCGTCGATAGGCGGGGTGTTGTAGCGGTATTTTTCCGGCAGCTTTATCTCCTGGGTATCCGTCAGCTTTACGCTGCCGCGCTGTACCTGCGTGCGCGATCTCTCATAGGAATTGATATAGGTCTTTTTCCAGTAAAGCAGATTTTCAACTATCGTGTCGAAGCAGCAGGACAGCGCGCTGGTTATCAGCAGCGCGAACACAAAGCAGCCCTCCGCCTGACCGAAATATCTGAACATCATTGTAGTATATCCCAGGATCACCCCATATATAACCTTGGCTGCCGCTCTTTTGGGCAGAAGCGCGGGCTCGGCGGCTATGAAGATCGTTCCGAACAGGAAATAGCCCGC
>CAZKJC010000232.1:0-2729 GCA_964552995.1 uncultured Ruminococcus sp. | reverse complement strand
GAAAGCTCCAGAAATACCGATTGCATTCCGCTCACATCGGGGCGCGGGAAAAAGAATGCCAGCAGTCCCGCCGTTCCTATGGCGGGAAGCACTGCCCAGAAGCTGTTTATGCCCCTCACAAGCATACACGCTCCGCACACCAGTATTATAAGTATATTCACCGAGCCGATAGCTCCCGAAACGTTCCCCAGCAGTATATCAAAGGTCGACGAGGTGGGAACGTTCCCCAGCTTGAGGGAATATTCCAGCGAGCGCCCCAGCGTTCCCGAAAATTCCCCCAAAATGGGGTAATGCTCTCCCGCTTTGGTGAAATACAGCATTTCGGCGGGGTAGCATATTATCAGAAAGGCTATCGCGATAGCGGGCGGCGGAAATAAAATATTGTCGCTGCCGCCGAAAACGTGCTTGCCTATCCCTATGCAGATCGCCGCCGACAGCACCACAAGCCCTATCGAAACGCTCGACGGCATCAGCATTGAAGCCGCCAGCCCCCAGAACGGCACGGCAAAGTCCTTTATATCATACGGTATCTTGCGGACAAAGCAGCACACTCTGTCCGTTATCATACATAAAACCACGCTCAGCGCGGACACGAACAGCGCTCTCGATCCCATCATAAATACCGACGGGATAAGCAGTGCCGCCATAAATACAAATCGTTCAAGATAAACCTTGCGCGGGTCGCGCGCGGTAACAGATAACATGAATTTTGTTCCTTTCAAGATTTTGCGGTGACTTAATGCCCTTTAAGCATTTTGTTAGCGGCAGCCATATCCTCCGCGCCGAACAGCGCGGTTCCCGCCACCAGCACGTTTGCGCCCGCGGCGCGGGCAATATCGGAGGTCTCGGCGTTTATGCCGCCGTCCACCTCTATATAAAGCTTCTCAAATCCGTTCTCATCGGCGTGTCGGCGCAGCGCCGTGATCTTAGCCGCGGTCTCGGGAATGAAGCCCTGCCCGCCGTAGCCCGGCTCTACCGTCATAACGAGCACCATATCGCACAGCGGCAGATACTCATACACTCTTTCAACGGGGGTATCCGGCTTTACGGCAAGCGCGGATTTTACCCCGTGCGCTCTTATTTCCTTTAAAGCCGCGGAAATATCGCAGCCGCTCTCCACATGGATATCGATAAGGCTCGCACCCGCCTCGGCGAAAAAGCCGATCTGCCTGCGGGGGTCTTTTACCATAAGATGAACGTCCAGGAACATATCCGTAGCGTCCCGCACGCATTTTAAAACGGGAGAGCCGTAGGATATCTGCTCCACAAAAACGCCGTCCATCACGTCGAAATGTATCCAGTCCACGCCCGCACGCTTGCAGCGCTCCGTTTCGGCGGAGATATTTTCAAGCCTGCACGCAAGCAGCGAAGCGGAGGTCAGTATTTCTATTTTGATCAGTCCTTTTTATTTAAAATTCAGTCTGTATATAAATTGTTGATCCGGGCAAATTTATTTAAATCTGAAATTTTCCGCGGCAACTATATGCCGCCAAAAATTTATGCCGCTATTTATCGACTGCTATCAGCGGGATCACCATTTCATCTTCGGTAAGTCCCGCGTGATTGCCGACAAAATTCTTGCTCCTTTTATTATATATCGAGATCTCCCCGACGGCTATCGCCAGATAGTTCCCCACCATCTCGTCAAAGCGCGGATGGGGCGTTCCCCTGCCGAACAGCTGCCGCTCCATGACCTCCGCCTTCGGCATAAGCACAAACTTCCCGTCAAAATGCTCCGAAAAAGCCGCCTTAAGCTTTTCCTCCATTCCGTCCTTAACGAACAGATTAAGGCAGCGCGGCTCTATCGACGGCATTCTCACCAGGCATTCCATTATATCGGGGTAATCCGTGATCGGCACCCTCGGGCTGTCGATATGCCCGTGATCCGCCGTAACAAGCAGCAGGGTATCCGACAGCTCGTCCGCAAGCTCACTTACCGCGCTCTCCAGCCCGCGCACCATCGACTTCGCGGGCTCGCCGAAGCAGCCCTTGCGGTGCATCACGTTATCGGGCTGATCCCAGTAGGCGTAGATGTACTTCTCGCCGCCGCCGGCGCACAGCCGTTTTATCTCGCGGCACAACGCGCCGAAGTCCTCGGGGAACGGCTCGCGGAACGGCGCAAGAAAATGCGCCCCATAGCCCGCCGCCCCGATACGGTCGCATATACCGCAATACGGCACATACTTCCACGCAATGCTCTCGCCCTCTATCCGCTCATCGGTATCAAAATCCTGATTAAGGAAATACACGACGTTCCTGCCGACATCGGGGAAATATCCCGTCCAGCCCAGCCATGCCGACTGCACGGGAAACAGCCCGCTGTCAACAGCCGTAGTCGCGGCAACAGTAGTCGGCGGAAACACCGAAGAATACGTCCCCGCGAGGTGACTGCGGAAAAATCCGTCGGGGGCGAGGTTCGCCTCAATGATATTCCTGCCCATTCCGTCCAGCAGCAACAGGACAACGTTCTTATAACGCTTTTCCAGCAGTCTGTCCGCAAGCGGCAGGGTGGCGTTCGGCGGTGTAACCCCGAAATGCTTCATCACCGAGCAGGCGAGGTTAGCTATACAATTGTCATAATCGGGATATAAAATCTCCATAATGTACCTCCGTTCCTGCTTTTCCCCAAAACGCGCCGTGCTTTTGCCGAATAAACCGATAAATTCTGCTTTTAAACCATACAATTATATTTTATAATAAAATCTTCTATAAGTCAATAAGTAAATCAA
>CAZKJC010000231.1:0-4488 GCA_964552995.1 uncultured Ruminococcus sp. | reverse complement strand
CGGATATTCCGATGGTAGCGACGTTCCGAACGCCCTACGCAAACAACATTGATCTTGACAGCGAGCTTCCCGTGAGCCTGTTCGCAAATTCTATCGGGACGCTCCACGAGATAGATCGGGTGCACTCGGAATATCTTGCGGAGTTTCGTAAAATGAGCGCTAAGGTGTTCGCCGATGAAACAGTTATCCAAAACGGCAAAGGCATACCCGATGATTATTTTGTGACCGTAGTTTCCGATGGTGTCAACACTATCGAAAATCAGATCATGGCATACGCGCCCGCTATCCGCGAGGAGGCTCACAAGGCGGCGATAAATACCGAATTACGGCTCTACGAGGTGCAGATCGGTGTTTCAAGCGGAACATTCACTTTTGATACACAAAAGGGCTTGGTGACCGCAACGCAGGTGCTTAGTGAAGATAAAACCACCTACAACACGGTGGCGCAGCTTCAGCGGCAGCTCCGCCCCGTGCTGGAAGCGCTGTCAAAAATAACGGTAACGCTCGCGCGGTTTTATGGGATAGAGTGCGAGGACGGCGAGCCCGCTGTTGAGTTCGGGGACAGCGTTTTCGAGGATACGGGAACGGAGTTCAATCGGCGTTTCCAGATGGTTCAAGCCGGATTATTAAAGCCCGAGGAGTTCAGCGCGTGGTATTTCGGCGTTCCGCTCGACAAGGCGCGTGAAATGCTTCCCGAGATGACAACAGCGTTTGGCGGTGATGAATAATGCTGACACCGAAAACGCTGCAAAATCTACCTAGAAGGCTCACGGATATTTATTCGGAACTGTCAGAATTTGTATTGAGAGATATTGCGCGGCGGATCGCGAAAGCCGCCGAGATCACCGACACCGCGGAATACCAGTTATACCGCGCCCGCGCTCTGGGACTTTCTACAAAGGAAATTACCGCAGAAATAGCGCGGATAAACGGCGTTGCCGAAACGGAGATCGAAAAAATAATCCGTGAAGCCGCCGAAAAGTCCGATGAGTTCGACCGCAAGATGTTAGGCGCTGACGGCGGCGCGGCGATCTCGTTTTCCGATAATGAGGAGCTTCGGGCGCTCATGTCCGCTGAGATTGACAACACGCGCGGACAATGCAAAAATTATACCGGAACGCTGGGCTTCGCCGAGATCAACGCGCAAGGTCAGGTGATTTACAGCAGCATGACGGATTTTCTGCGCAAGCAGATGGATATGGCTCATATGAAAGTTGCGAGCGGCGTGACGGACTATAATACCGCCATTCGGCAAGCTTGCAAAGCACTGTCGGACAGCGGTCTGCGCACGGTTTACTATGAGAGCGGGCGCTCTGATCGTATCGAGGTCGCTGTCCGCCGTGCTCTGATGACAAGCGTTTCGCAGGTCACGCAGCGCATTTCCGAGCAGAACGCGGAGGAGTTCGGCGCGGACGGCTGGGAGATTTCAGCTCATGCCGGAGCTCGCCCATCGCACGCGATCTACCAGGGGCGGCAGTACCCAAACAGCAAATACGAAACGATCGTCCGTCCTCTTATTGAGGATTACAACTGCCGTCACAGCGCATATCCCATTGTTATGGGGGTAAGCAAGCCCGCCTATACCGGGGAGGAGTTGAAGAATATAGACCCGCCGCCGTTTACCTACCAGGGCAGAACATACACCGCTTACCAAGCTCAGCAGCAAATGCGGAAAATGGAGCGAGCTATGCGAAAGCAGAAAGATCGCTGCATTACCGCTGAAGCTGCTGGGGATAAGGACACATTCACAGCCGCAAGTATAAAGCTCCGCCGACAGAAAGACATCTACGAGGATTTCTGCAAGGCTGCGGGAACATATACCGAGTACGAGCGCACGTTCGTTCAAGGGTATGATCGTCACCTCGCGGGCAAGACAGGCGCGGTTACCAGAAAGCAGAACGCTTTCAAAAATGCGCAGGTTACCTTGACAAACGGCGGGAATGGTGGTATAATGGAAAAAAGGGAAAAAGCTGAACCTCTTAAGATTGAGAATTTCCCCGCTTCTTTCAGAAGTAAATCAGAAAGCAAGTATACCCAGAAGTTGATTGATTATGTCAACAACCTGGAAGATGCCGATCCGAATGTTGTTAAACTGTACAATAGCATGGGCAAATTGGAGAATATCGAAAGCAATGGTATTCCTTTTAAAATTTCGCACACGGCAGATAATCATGCATTAACAAGTAAAGGCAATAGCGAAGGCGATCTGATATCAGTCGCGCTCAAAATTCCTAAAATGGAGGGTGATGATTTGACGGGTCAAGTTATTACCACATTGCATGAGGAAATGCATTACCTTGATATGCTTGGACGTAAAGACCCCAAAAAATACGGACAGTTTTTCAGTGAGATTCAAGAAGCGCTAAATGATTGTTTTAAAAAAGAATCGCTAAATATGTCAGACGATATAAGAAACCTTTTCGCAAAGCATGATAAAATTTGTATGGAAAAGAGCAGCGAGGTTTTAGAAAAGTACAATAAACTGATTGAGGAATTGAACGATTCTTATTCCAACGGCGCATATAAAGGTGACTATAAATCATATAAGAAAGATTTTAATAAGCTTATAGCTGATTATAAGGTCGAATGTGATTATGTGCAAAGAAACGTCATGGGTGGCGGTATTGGAGCACTTGAAGACATTTATGATGCTTTGTCGGCGGGAAAGGCACAGGATAATAAGATCGTATTATACGGTCACGGTTCGACTTATTATCGCACAAAGGGCAAACAAGAGCGTGAAACTGTTGCGAATTATGCTGCCCTATCTGTTGCAAGACCCGATTTGGTTAAGCTTCTTAAAGAAGATAAGCCCGATCTGGTAAAGGCATTGGATAATTATGTCGTTGAATTGCTTAAGAAAGCAGGTGATAAAAATGACTGAAAGGGAACGGGAGCTAATCGAAAAGCACACCGAAATTTTTAAGTTGCTTTGTAATATCCCGCCGAATTTGGTTCAATTTTTCGATCCGGATAGCGATGAGCTGCTTGATGAAAAAATCGCAGTTTTGGAAGCCTTAAAATCCGGAAATACAATCAGCGAAATCCCGAATTTTTATGATATTTTGGAATTGTATCCGAAGGACGATACAATGTGGGATTAAATAATTAAGCGTTTTGCAATCGCGTTTTGCTCGTTCAGAGCATAATGCGGCAAGGCGCTTTTTTCTGCCCGAAAGGAGATGATAACATGGACAGAGCAGAGCTTCGGAAAAAGCTTGAGGATCACCTCGGCTTTTTACAGAAAACAGCGAAAGAAGCCGCCGCATCGGCTTGCTACGGCGAAGCCGCCGAGCTTAGCAAGCAGATACTCGAAACGGTGAAGCTGAAAAATAATATTGGAGGTAAGTGATTATGGCAGTAAACACAATTGAAAACAGGATTTTATTTATGAATGCCTGCGACCAGCAGCTTATCGAGGGCGCGACCTCGGGCTGGATGGAAGCCAACGCGGGGCAGATCAAGTACACAGGCGGCGATACCGTCAAGATTCCCACGCTTTCCACCACGGGGCTCGGCAATTATGACCGCAACGCGGGATATCCCAAGGGCGGCGTGTCGGTGAAGTACCAGACCAAGACCATGACGCAGGACAGAGGCACGTCCTTTTTCCTTGACCGCATAGAGGTCGACGAAAGCGGCTTCATCGCGACGGCGGCGAGCGCGGCGGCGATCTTCCAGAGAGAGCACGTTATTCCCGAGGTGGACGCGTACCGTTACAGCTCGCTGTACAAGCTGGCTAAGGCTAAGGGAAATTCGCACGAATATGCCGCTGTGCATTCGACCATTCTCTCCGAGATTCAAAAGGACATTACGGCGGTGCGCGACAGCGGAGCGGGTACGGCGGAGCTGGTAATTATCATGCCCTACCCTGTAGCGGATACACTCAGCGGCGCCGAAGCGGTGACGCGGTACATAAACGTCGGGCAGTTCGAGCAGGGCGGGATAAATATTGATGTACAGACCTTTAACAATATCCCGATCATTCGTGTGCCCTCGGAGCGCATGAAAACCTTGTATAATTTCATGTCGGGCGAAAAAGAGTTCGGTTTCGCGCCCGCGGAGGGAGCAGCTCGGATAAACTGGATAATCTGCCCCAGAAGTGTGCCTATCGCGGTTTCAAAGACGGACGGCGTATATATCTACGACCCCGAGACAACGCAGGGCGCGGACGCTTGGAAGGTAGAGTACCGTAAGTTCCACGATCTCTGGGTCATGGACGAGCAGACGAAAACTATCCGCGTATGCACCGAGCCCGTTCCCGCAAGCGGTAAGTGACGATGTACGCGGACTATAAATTTTATAGCGAAAGCTACGGCGGCAAGTCAATAGCCGAGGGAGATTTCCCGCGGCTCGCCGCCAAAGCCTCGGCGCTTATTGATAAGCTGACGTTCGGGAGAGCGGCGGAGCATTCCGATGACGACCGTGTGAAAATGTGCTGCTGCGAGCTGTCCGAGGAGCTGACCCTTACGGACGGAAACGGCGGCA
>CAZKJC010000230.1:0-4496 GCA_964552995.1 uncultured Ruminococcus sp. | reverse complement strand
ACCTATCGGGCAGGTGTCGCAGCAACTCAACTCCGTAGCCATGGCGATGGCGGGCGCGGAGCGTATCTTCACGCTGCTTGACGAAAAATCCGAGGTCGACGACGGATATGTTACGCTCGTCAACGCGAAATACGAAAACGGACAGCTCACCGAGACCTCCGAGCGCACCCGCCTCTGGGCGTGGAAGCACCCTCACACCGCCGACGGCTCGGTCACCTATACCGAGCTTAAGGGCGACATAGTACTGGACGACGTGGATTTCGGCTATACTCCCGAAAAAACCGTGCTGCACAACATCGACGTGTACGCGCAGCCCGGGCAGAAGGTGGCTTTCGTAGGCGCTACCGGCGCGGGAAAGACCACAATCACAAACCTTATAAACCGCTTTTACGATATCGCGGACGGCAAGATACGCTATGACGGGATAAATATCAACAAGATCAAAAAGGACGATCTGCGGCGCTCTCTCGGCGTGGTATTGCAGGACGTAAACCTGTTCACGGGCACGGTCATGGATAATCTGCGCTACGGCAAGCCCGACGCTACCGACGAGGAGTGCATTGCCGCCGCGAAGCTGGCGAACGCGGACGGATTTATCCGAATGCTCCCCGATGGCTACAACACGGTATTGAGCGGCGACGGCAGCGGGCTTTCGCAGGGACAGCGGCAGCTTATCTCGATAGCGCGCGCCGCGGTAGCCGACCCTCCCGTTATGATAATGGACGAGGCTACCTCCTCCATCGACACGCACACCGAGGAGGTAGTGCAGCGCGGCATGGACGCTCTCATGAAGGGGCGCACGGTATTTGTTATCGCGCACAGGCTCTCCACTGTCAAGAACTCCGACGTTATAATGGTGCTCGACCACGGGCGCATTATCGAGCGCGGCAGCCATGAGAAGCTCATTGCCGAAAAAGGGCAGTATTACAGGCTTTATACCGGCGCGTTCGAGCTGGAATAAAATTTATAATGTATAATGGAAAACGGATAATTATTGTGTCGGCGAAGCCGACACAATAATTATCAATTATCCATTTTACATTCTGAATTATAAGGAGCGGGCGGGATCAGCTGTCCGCTCTGTTTATGTAAAGTAAAAATCAGAAGCGCGGTCATGGCGCGAATTGCCCGCGTTTCTATAAAAAAGCGATAACAATTACTGAAAATAACAGTTGATTTTTCGGCTTGTTTATGTTATAATGTTAAGGAATGCGAACAGCGCATTATAGAGTTATATGAACATAATTTTGAAATTTTTGGCAATATTATCACAATATTGCGGAAATTCTGGTATTTTTTAACATTTGGGTAAGGACAACGCCATGCAGACGCAGCAAAGCCGTGTCAGCAAAGAGCGACGCTTACCCCGCGCATGAATTTCAAAAAGGTCGAGTTTGCCGAATGGCAAACGATGACCGGTTTCCGCAATCGACCGCAAGGAGCGAACGCAGTGAGCGACTGAGGATCGCTTGCGGAAATTTTGAAATTCTTCTAAATAAGGAGATGGTTTTTTGAAGCGTGTTGGTCTTGATATAGGGTCTACGACTGTAAAGGCGGCGGTTCTCGGCGAAGAAAATGAGCTTTTGTACAGCAGGTACAAAAGGCATTTTTCGGATATAAGGAAAACCGTATGCGACATAATCTCGGAGGTGGGCGCGGAGCTTAAGGGCGAGCGCGTGCTGATAGCGGTCACGGGCTCGGGCGGCATCTCGGTCTCCAAATGGCTGGGTATCCCGTTTGTGCAGGAGGTAGCCGCGGGCACTAACGCCATAAAGCAGCTTATCCCCGAAACGGACGTAGCGATAGAGCTTGGCGGCGAGGACGCGAAGATCACATACCTCACGGGCGGGCTCGAGCAGCGCATGAACGGAAGCTGCGCGGGCGGCACGGGCGCGTTCATCGACCAGATGGCGGCGCTGCTGAATACCGATATAGGCGGCTTGAACGAGCTGTCCAAGGAGCATACCACGATCTACCCGATAGCCTCCCGCTGCGGCGTTTTCGCGAAAAGCGACATCCAGCCGCTGCTAAATGACGGAGCGAAAAGAAGCGACGTGGCGGCTTCGGTGTTCCAGTCGGTGGTAAATCAGACTATAAGCGGTCTTGCCTGCGGAAAGCCTATCCGCGGGAACGTCGCGTTTCTCGGCGGGCCGCTCCACTACCTGTCGGAACTGAGAGAGCGCTTTATCGAAACGCTGGGGCTCACTCCGGAGCATATCATATTCCCCGAAAACGCCAACCTTTTCGTGGCGATGGGCTGCGCTTTCTCCGACGAGAGCGCGGAGACGGATATCTCGGAGCTTGTGAAAAAGGCTTCGTCGCTGGGAAACAGCCAGCTGCGCGAGGTGGAGCGCCTTGCTCCCCTGTTCGGCAGCAAAAAGGAGCTTAAAGAGTTCAACCGCCGCCACGCAAAGGCGATAATTCCCACTGCGGACATAGAGCAGCACAAGGGCGCGTGCTACCTCGGAATAGACGCGGGCTCTACCACCACTAAGGCAGTGCTGCTGAATAAAAACGCGGAGATAATCTACTCCTATTACAGCGGAAACGGCGGCGATCCGCTGAAGTCTGTTATAAATATTTTAAAGGAGATCTACTCGCTGCTGCCCAAGGGAGCGTTTATCGCAAAGGCGTGCGCTACGGGCTACGGCGAGCATCTGATAAAGGCGGCGCTGGGCGCGGATTTCGGCGAGATCGAGACCATGGCGCACTACAAGGCGGCTGACAAGATACTCCCCGGCGCGGAATTTATTCTCGATATCGGCGGGCAGGATATGAAGTGTATGCGCGTCAGAAACGGCGAGATAGAGAGCATTCTGCTCAACGAAGCCTGCTCCAGCGGCTGCGGCTCGTTCATCGAGAATTTCGCGAACGCGCTCGGTATGTCCTCGGCGGATTTCGCGAAGCTGGGTCTTACCGCGCAGAACCCCGTCGACCTCGGCTCACGCTGCACGGTGTTCATGAACTCCCGCGTAAAGCAGGCACAAAAGGAGGGCGCTACCGTTGCGGATATTTCCGCGGGTCTGAGCTACTCCGTCGTTAAAAACGCGCTGTTTAAGGTAATAAAGCTGCGCGATACCTCGGATATGGGCGAAAAGATAATCGTTCAGGGCGGAACGTTCATGAACGACAGCGTGCTGCGCGCCTTTGAGCTTATCTGCGGAAAGGACGTTGTGCGCCCCGATAAGGCGGGTCTTATGGGAGCCTACGGCAGCGCGCTCATTTCCCTTGAGCGCGACGACGGCAAGGGCAGCAATCTCTCCACAGCGGAAATGCTGGAGGGCTTCAACGCGGAGAAAACCACCGCGCGCTGCGGAAAATGCAGCAACAACTGCCTGCTCACCATAACAAAATTCCCCGACGGCAAGCGCTACATAAGCAACAACCGCTGCGAGCGCGGCGCGGGTAACGTTTCGGGCACGGAAAAGCTGCCCAATCTCTACGAATATAAGTATCGGCTTCTTTTCGACCGCGACAGTATGCCTGTCGATGTGGCAAGGCGCGGCGTTATCGGCTTCCCGCGGGTGCTGGGTATGTACGAGAATTACCCGTTCTGGCATAAGCTGTTCAGCGAGCTGGGCTTCAGCGTCAAGCTCTCGCCGAAATCCTCCCGCGATATATACGATAAAGGAATTGAAACTATGCCCTCCGAGTCGGTCTGCTACCCCGCAAAGCTGGCTCACGGACATATACAGGCGCTTATCGACAGCGGGATAAAGCTGATATTCTACCCCTCGATACCATATGAGATGGGCGACAGCAACGGCGGCGACAATCACTATAACTGCCCCGTGGTGGCTACATACAGCGAGGTCATAAGAAATTCCGTTCCCGAGCTTCGCGAGGACGTAAAGTTCCTCAATCCGTTCCTGCCGATATTCCACCGCAAGCGCATGGCTGAGAGACTTTACGAGGAGTTTTCAAAGTCGATCCCCGAGTACAACATAACCAAGCTCGAGATCACCGACGCGCTGAAGCTGGCATATGAGGAGGACGAGTCCTTCAAGGAGGAAATGCGCCGCAAGGGCGAGGAAACGCTGAAGTTCCTCGAGGCAAACGGCAAGCGCGGCATAGTTCTCGCGGGACGACCCTACCATGTCGACCCCGAGATAAATCATGGTTTGCCCGAAATGATAGCGGGCTACGGCTTCGCCGTGCTCACCGAGGACAGCGTGGCGCATATGGAGCAGGTAGTGCGTCCTATCCGCGTTGTGGATCAGTGGACTTATCACACAAGACTGTATGCCGCGGCGCACGTCGTGGGCAAGCACGACTGCCTGGAGCTGGTGCAGCTCAACAGCTTCGGCTGCGGACTGGACGCTATCACGACCGATCAGGTGCAGGAGATACTGCGGAGCTTCGGCAAGCTGTACACCTGCCTTAAAATAGACGAGGTAAACAATCTCGGCGCGGCGAGAATACGTCTGCGCTCGCTTATATCGGTAGTGGACGAGCGCGAACGGCACCAGTACAAGCCGATGCGCGGTCATCTCGGC
>CAZKJC010000229.1:0-4519 GCA_964552995.1 uncultured Ruminococcus sp. | reverse complement strand
CTCGGAGCGGGTCATCATCAACAAGCGCTCCCGCGAAAACGCGGAAAAGGTGCGCTCGACCTCGATAGCGAACCTCACCGCGAAGATCGATCTTACCAACCGTATCGACAAGTTTGTGGACTGCCGCAGCAAGGACGTTTCCCGCCGCGAGGTTTATATAGTGGAGGGAGATTCGGCGCTCGGCTCGGTAAAGCTGGCGCGTGACGCGGAGTTCCAGGCGGTAATTCCCGTAAGAGGAAAGATACTCAACTGTCTTAAAGCTAGTCATGAGAAGATATTCAAGAGTGAGATCATAACCAATCTTATAAAGGTGCTGGGCTGCGGCGTGGAGGTCAAATCCAAGGCGAACAAGAACCTCAATTCATTCAGCCTTGAAAATCTGCGTTGGAATAAGGTAGTCATCTGTACCGATGCGGACTATGACGGCTTCCAGATAAGAACGCTTATTCTTACTATGATACAGGAGCTTTGCCCGACGCTTATAGAAAAGGGCTATGTTTACATCGCGGAATCGCCGCTTTATGAGATAAACACCAAGGACAAGACCTATTTTGCCTATACCGAGCCGGAGAAAACCAAGATACTCGGCATGATCGGGGAGAAGAAATACGATATCCAGCGCTCAAAGGGTCTTGGCGAGAACGACCCTGACATGATGTCGCTCACAACTATGAACCCCGATACGCGGCGGCTTATCAAGGTAACTCCCACCGACGCGGAGCAGACGAGGACGATGTTTGACATACTTCTCGGCAATAATTTAGAGGGGCGTAAGGATTTCATAAAGGAGAACGGCAGCAAATATCTTGACGCGGCGGATATAATGTAAATTACCTGCAGATGGCAGTAAAAAGCTATTGCCACGCAATGTTGGTGCATCTGAATTTCAAAAAGTGTCATAATTTGCGTAGCAAATTATGACCGGTTCCCGCAATCTACCGCAGGGAACGAAGTGACCGAGGATAGCTTGCGGGAATTTTGAAATTCTTTTAAATCAGCACAATTTAGGTCAACATTTTAAACATGGGCGGGTCGCGAAAAATTTCAAATTCAAATAGGAGTAGACGGAATTGAAGAAAAAACCGATTAAAAAGACCGAAAAAAAGCAGAGCAGCGCATATATAGAGGGCTCGGGAACGGTCGTTGAAACGGATATAGTAACCACGCTCGAGGAGAACTATATGCCCTACGCCATGAGCGTTATCGTTTCGAGAGCGCTGCCCGAGATAGACGGCTTCAAGCCCTCTCACAGAAAGCTGCTGTACACTATGTACAAAATGGGGCTGCTGAACGGAGCGCGGACAAAATCCGCGAATATCGTGGGGCAGACAATGCGGCTCAATCCCCACGGCGACGCGGCTATATATGAGACCATGGTAAGGCTGGCGCGCGGGAACGAGGCGTTGCTTCACCCGTATGTGGACAGCAAGGGGAATTTCGGCAAGGCGTATTCCCGCGATATGGTGTCCGCGGCTTCGCGTTACACCGAGGCTAAGCTGGAGCCTATCTGCGCGGAGCTGTTTTCGGATATCGACAAGGAAGCCGTGGATATGGTGCCGAATTACGACAACTCCATGCTGGAGCCCGCGCTGTTCCCCGTAAGATTCCCCTCGGTTCTGGTAAATAATAATTTCGGGCTTGCGGTATCAATGGCGAGCAATATCTGCTCGTTCAATCTGGCGGAGGTTTGCGAGACCGCGATAGCCCTTATGAAAAACCCCGAGCATAACGCGCTGTCCACCCTGAAAGGGCCGGATTTCCCGGGCGGCGGCTATATCGTTTACGATGAGAGCGAGATGGAGAAGATATACCGCACGGGACTTGGCGCGGTAAAGGTAAGGTCGGTGTACAGCTATGACCGCGACGCGCGGTGTATAGAGGTCACGCAGATACCGCCAAGCACTACGGTCGAGGCGATAATCGACAAGATAGTCGATCTGGTAAAAGAGGGCAAGCTCAAGGAGATATCCGACGTCCGCGACGAGACCGATCTGTCGGGACTGCGGCTGGCGCTCGACCTCAAAAAGGGCTACGACCCCGACGCGCTTATGCAGAAGCTGTTCAGGCTGACCCCCTTGCAGGATAATTTCAACTGCAATTTCAACGTGCTTATCGCGGGAACTCCGCGGGTAATGGGCGTTTACGAGATACTGGGGGAGTGGACGGATTTCCGCCGCGAATGCGTAAAGCGCCGCGTTTACTTCGATTTGCAGAAGAAAAAGGAAAAGCTCCATCTGCTGCTCGGCTTGAAGAAGATACTGCTGGATATCGACTACGCCATTCAGCTTATCAGAGAGACCGAGGAGGAGACCGAGGTCGTTCCCAATCTGATGGTGGGCTTCGGTATCGACGAGGTACAGGCGGAATATGTGGCGGAGATAAAGCTGCGGCATATCAACCGCGAATATATCCTCAAGCGCACCGAGGAAACGGATGATCTCTCCCGCGAGATAGAGGAGATGGAGGGTATTCTCGGCGATTCTAAGAAAATAGATAAGATCATTATCGGAGAGCTCCAGGAGATAATCAAGAAATACGCTCAGCCCCGCCGCACAATGTTCCTGTACGACGTTCAGGAAACGGCAGAGATCGAGGAGGAGCAGCCCGAGAGCTACCCCGTGAACATATTCTTCACGCGTGAGGGCTATTTCAAGAAGATCACACCGAAATCCCTCAGAATGAGCAGCGATCAGAAGCTGAAGGAAAACGACGAGATCGTTTATTCGGGCGAGGTATCAAGCAATTCCGAGCTGCTGTTCTTCACAAACAAGCACCAGGTCTACAAGTCACGCTGCGCGGATTTCGGCGAGACCAAGGCGAGCGTTATGGGCGAGTATCTTCCCGCCAAGCTCGGCATGGACGAGGGTGAAGCTCCCGTATTTATGGCGGTAACAGAGAGCTACAAGGAAACTTTGGTCGCGTTCTTTAAGAACGGAAAGTGCGCGAAAGTCCCGCTCAGTTCCTACGAGACCAAGACAAAGCGCAAGAAGCTGTCGGGAGCTTATTCCGACCTTTCGGAGCTTGTACAGATGTTTGTGATAAGCGATGAGACCGACTTTATCCTTAAATCCTCGGCGGGAAAGGTCATACTGTTCAACACCGCGCTGGTGCTGCCAAAGGCGGCGCGCGATACGCAGGGAGTGCAGGTGATGCGCCTTACCAAGGCGGAGCTTGCGGGAGCGTATCTCGCGGAGACCGCGGAGCTTAAGGACGCGGAGAGCTACCGCATAAAGACGATACCCGCCGCGGGCATAATGTCCGACGCGGATATCGACCAGATAAAGCTGATCTGATCGGAGGTGAGGTTTATTGAGCGATAACGAAAGACCCGTTCCGCAGTGGGCGGAGCTGCTGCCCGAGGGCGCTTTTATAAGCTATCTGCCCTCCTATACCGGCGGAAAGTATTTCGATCTGTTCGATGAGTTTGTTTATCCGTGTGAAAAAACGGGGGATATAACATATTATGTATATGACCCCGTAAAGCATGGTGCAGACCCAAAGGGATCATATCCGCTGCTGCTGTGGCTTCACGGAGCGACAAACGCTCTTAACGGCAAATTCTGTATCTGCAACTGCGGCGGGGAGCTTTTCGCTTCTCCCGAATATCAGCGGGATATGGGGGGAGCTTACGTCGTCGTTCCGCTTGCCAACGAAAAGATGGACGATAAGGGAGAGCTTGCCGAATCCTGGTCGAAGGATTATCTTGAGCCGCTTAAAGGTATCTGCGAGAAGATACGCGGGGGCGGAAGTGTGGGTAAGATATTCGCGATGGGCGGCTCCTTCGGCGGCTGGGTGACCTGGAAGCTGGCGGAAAAATATCCCGACTTTTTCGATGGGATAATCCCCATATCGACGGAATACGTTCCGAACGACGGCAGGCTGGACAATATGGCGCGGCAGGGCATTTCAGCGCTGGTAGCCTGCGGAAAGCACGATGAAGCGGTGGACTTCTCCAGGCTGGAGGAACGGCGGGAGAAGCTGGAAAGCCTGGGATTTCTGTGTTATTTCCCCGAATGGGTAAAAAACGGAGACGGCGGCGTGGCTTCGCTGTTTTACGGTTGGGAGATGGGTCAGCACTGCGTGATAAACCAGGTGCAGGCAAATCTTATTTTTGACGACGGAACGCCCTACGATCCGCGGCTGCCGCGGGGAGTTACGGGGTGGATCAAGGAAATTTGCGATAAGATATAGCGCGGCGCGAATATGCGATAACAAAATAAAAAGCCGTGCAAAAGCAACGCTCCCATGGACGCAGGAAATTTTTTAAAATAATTTGCCCCGAGCGACGCAATAATCAAGCAGCAAGGGTGCTGAAAGCACACGACAAGTGACCGCCCACGCAGCAAAATTTTTCGCAACAAGCCGCGAAAGCGGAGTGAAACGGAGCTTTTGCGGCGCGGTAGGCGAACGGAGTTCGCCGGTGCGGAAAATTTTTTTGAAATCAGCGGGCAAGAGCAACATAAAGCCCACGCAGCAAAATTTTTCGCAACAAGCCGCGAAAGCGGAGTGAAACGGAGCT